>NZ_JBSWYU010000004.1:0-268046 GCF_056161265.1 Marinomonas sp. ABL3_031 | reverse complement strand
GCGCTATACTCCGATGGCTCCTCGAACTGGACTCGAACCAGTGACCCAATGATTAACAGTCATTTGCTCTACCAACTGAGCTATCGAGGAATTAATCAGATTAGTGCAGATTTTGCATCAGATATAGCTGGTGGGTCGTACTGGATTCGAACCAGTGACCAATTGATTAAAAGTCAACTGCTCTACCAACTGAGCTAACGACCCAACTATCATAGTAATGGGGTGGACGATGGGGCTCGAACCCACGACCGATGGAATCACAATCCATAGCTCTACCAACTGAGCTACGCCCACCACTACTAAAATGAATGATAAAATGGTCGGAGTAGAGGGATTCGAACCCCCGACATCCTGCTCCCAAAGCAGGCGCGCTACCAGACTGCGCTATACTCCGATGGCTCCTCGAACTGGACTCGAACCAGTGACCCAATGATTAACAGTCATTTGCTCTACCAACTGAGCTATCGAGGAACTAATTTTATCTTCGCCGCAACGTGTTTTTTTAAGAGAACCCCTTTAAAAAATGGCGGAGGAGGAGAGATTCGAACTCTCGGTAGGCTACTAACCTACGCCGGTTTTCAAGACCGGTGCATTAAACCACTCTGCCACCCCTCCGTTGCGAGCGAGGTGTATATTACTGATTTGAAATTTCAGTGCAACATTTTTTTTGAAAAAAAGTTAACTTTTTTCGCTCACATAGTTTTGACCCGCTGCTGGACGAATCCAAACATTGGAATACCAATAGTAACGACGACCAGTGCTATCTGGCATAGTACAGTTAATACGTCCACGTCCACTGCCAAACGCTTGCGGAGCCGTTGCCAACACTTGATTGTCCGCTACCCATTCCAAATTGGCTTTACCTTGCCCTGAAACATAACAAGCTAAGTCCTTGAAACGATACTTGCCGTCTTTAAAGGTCAAACGAATCGAAACCGGATCACTACCTGCCAAATCACCTCCTGCATCCGCATTTAATAACGGCATGGGTTGTGAATTTAACTTGGTCTTTAATGTCGCCAAATTGGCATACACCCCTGAGGCAGGAAAACGTGGCAAATTCTCAAAATCAGAATCAATACTCACGACTCCTGATTGCTGCCCAAACGCCATAATGCCTCTGTCTTTCATGATATTTCGAATCGCTTGATTCGATTCACCGTATGGATAAGCAAACATTTTTGGAGTGAAATCTAATTCTTCAAGCAAGAGATCTTCAACCCTGTCTACCTCTTGTGCCATACGTGACAACCAAGCGTCATTCGTTTCACCCTCTTCCTTACGAGTCATATAAGGGTGATTAACCGTATGATTTGCAAACACAGCGCCCGACTTTTCCATCTCTTTCATCTGTTCCCAAGTTAACGCACTGCTGCGCTTAGCTAAAACAGGTTCAGTATTAATAAAGACGGTAAAAGGATATTCGCGTTCTGCCAGAATAGGGAATGCGCCAGTGTAAATATCACGATATGAATCATCGAATGTGATGGCTACCGCTTTCTCAGGTAAAGGGCTATTGACTTTAATTTTGTTTAAGGCAGTACGTAAATCAACGACTTCAAAACCTGCACTTTCCAAATAATCCATATGTCCGATAAACTCAGCGGGACTTAAAGAAGTCGATCTAGGGGTTGTTTCGCTCACATGGTGATATTGCAAAATAGGCAAATAATCTTGCGCTTGCAGCGCGACACTCATTCCAATGCTACTTACCAGCAGGCTAGATTGCATCATCCTTTTAAAAACCTTTGACAACATGTCACATCCTCTTTGATTAAAACTTGCTCCATTCTACGCGACCCTTTCACTTTAAGAAAACTGTTATGGTCATTTTGCTATGCCACTGCATCTACTTTTCTTAATGACAGACTTCTACACTCAAGACATAGTCAATTTATCTTCGAATGGAGAAGAGTATGAGCAAAACCAACTTTTACCAAGGCTTGAAAAATCAATTAGCCGAACTAAAAAAACAAGGCTTATACAAGCAAGAACGTCCAATGATTTCACCACAAGCCAGCTTGGTAGAAACAACAGATCAACGCCCCGTCATCAACCTGTGCGCCAACAACTATTTAGGCTTAGCTAATGACGAAAAAGTAAAACAAGCCGCTCACCAAGCCTTAGACACATTTGGTTATGGCATGGCATCCGTGCGCTTCATTTGCGGTACGCAAAGTATTCATGAAGCACTAGAAAGCAGCATTAGCAATTTTTTAGGAATGGAGGCCACCATTTTGTATTCTTCTTGCTTCGATGCAAATGGCGGTTTATTTGAAACTCTGCTTGATGAAGATGACGCCATCATAAGCGACGCGTTAAATCACGCTAGCATCATTGATGGCATCCGCTTGTCTAAAGCACGACGCTATCGCTACGCAAACAACAACATGAGCGAACTGGAAGCGGCGCTTCAAGACGCGGATAAAAATGACGCTAAAACCAAACTCATCGTAACTGACGGTGTATTTTCAATGGACGGCATCATTGCAGATTTACACAGCATCTGTGACCTCGCGGATCAATATGATGCCCTTGTCATGGTAGACGATTCTCATGCCGTTGGATTTTTAGGAGAACAAGGCCGGGGCAGTCATGAATATTGTCAGGTTATGGGACGCGTCGACATTATTACCGGCACCCTAGGTAAAGCCTTAGGAGGCGCTTCTGGTGGTTATACTAGTGCCTCAAAAGACGTTGTTGATTGGCTGCGTCAGCGCTCGCGCCCCTATTTATTCTCAAATGCTTTAGCGCCTGTGATTACCGCAACCAGTCTGGCTATTATGGAACAAATCAAACAAGGTGGCCAAGCGCGTCAACAACTCAAAAAGAACAGCCTATATTTTCGCTCCGAGATGAGCAAATTGGGCTTTGAATTAGTGCCTGGCGACCACCCTATTATTCCCGTTATGTTGGGCGACGCCAAGCTCGCACAAGATATGGCAAACGCGTTGTATAAGGAAGGTATCTTTGTTACCGGATTCTCCTTCCCAGTGGTACCTATGGGCAAAGCCAGAATTCGTACGCAAATGTCTGCCGCTCATACTAAGCAACAGCTAGACCAAGCCCTTCAAGCCTTTGCCAAAGTTGGTAAGGAACTGAACATTATTTAAAGAGGGGAATTGCTATGAAAACACTAGCCAAACTGCACGCCGAAGAAGGCATCTGGTTAACTCAAGCCGATTACCCTGAATGCAGTCATAATGATGTCATTATCAAGATACGCAAAACAGCCATTTGTGGCACCGACATGCATATTTATCACTGGGATGAATGGTCACAAAACACCATTCCTGTTCCTATGACAATAGGTCATGAATTTGTTGGCGAAATCGTCGAAATTGGTCCAGAAGTCAGTGGTTTTACCATAGGCGATCGTGTCTCAGGGGAAGGTCACATAACCTGTGGTCATTGCCGTAATTGTCGAGCGGGGCGCCGTCATCTATGTCGTAAAACCCTTGGTGTCGGCGTCAATCGCAGCGGTGCTTTTGCTGAATATTTAGCCATTCCGGCCAGTAACGCCTTTAAAATTCCTAACAATATCAGTGATGAGCTGGCGGCTATTTTTGATCCCTTTGGCAACGCAGCTCACACCGCCCTTTCTTTTGATTTAATAGGTGAAGACGTATTAATCACAGGCGCAGGCCCCATTGGCGCCATGGCTGCCGCTATCGCCAAACACGTGGGTGCGCGCAATGTGGTAATCACCGACATCAACGACTTCCGCTTAGCACTCGCCAAGAACATGGGCGCGACTCGTACCGTCAATGTTATAAAGGAGTCCCTAAATGATGTGATGTTAGATTTGGGTATGAGCGAGGGCTTTGATGTAGGAATGGAAATGTCTGGCAACGATCAAGCATTTCGTTCCATGCTGGAAAACATGAACCATGGAGGCAAGGTTGCCATGTTGGGCATTCTTGGAAAAAACACCCTGATCGATTGGAATCAGGTCATCTTTAAAGGCTTAGTCATTAAAGGCATATATGGCCGTGAAATGTACGAAACTTGGTACAAAATGGTGGCCATGCTGCAATCTGGCCTCGACATTAGCCCTATTATTACCCATCGTTTTTCAATCGATGATTTTCAGAAAGGTTTCGACAGCATGGCATCAGGCCAATCTGGAAAAGTGATCCTAAACTGGAATTAACCATTTAACCTCCTGAGACACTTGCGTTGCAAACTTGATCGCGTTAGCGTAATTCTTTTCGACGCAAAACTGAGCGGTAACATGTTAGAAATTGGCACACAAACGCATCCACGACCACATCAAGATGCGCTCTATATTTTGTTACATCGTCAACAAGTACTGGTCGAAGCGGATCTGCAGTTCTTAATTCCCTTCCATCATTTTCAACCTAACGCCAATATGGGCGCGGTGTATTGTGGTCAATGGCACGGCCAAGACGTATTTGTTTGCCGTTTTGACAAGGTGCCGAAAGGCTTCAAGGAAATGAGTCTACGCGAACTCTTGTTTCTGCAAAATCATGACCACTTCATTTTACTCAGTCGTGCTCATCAGCTGTCTACTTGGGACAGAGATCATCAGTTTTGTGGTCGTTGTGGAACAGGCTTACAGGAAAAGCACAATAAAGAACACACCAAGATTTGCCCTAAATGCAATCTCAGACACTATCCGCGTATTTCGCCGTGTGTGATCGTGTCCATTCGTTATGACAATCGCATTCTGCTCGCTCGCGGCCCACAAGCACCAAAAGACCGTTACAGTAACATTGCAGGGTTTGTTGAAGCAGGCGAAACCTTGGAGCAAGCTGTGGCCCGTGAAGTCAGAGAAGAAGTGGGCATTGCGGTCAAAAATATTCGCTACATAAGCAGCCAACCTTGGTCCTTTCCTCATCAACTCATGACCGGCTTCTTTGCCGATTACCAAGCAGGGGAAATTACTCCTGCACCTGGTGAAATTGAAGAGGCAGACTGGTGGCACATTGATGAGTTACCCATGATTCCAAACGCTGCCACTATCTCTGGTCAACTGATATTACAGCATGTTGACTGGATTAAGGCTCAACCTAATTAAAGCGCTGTTTAGCACTGGTATTCCAGTGCTAAACACCTATACTAGCCTTCCTTCAGAACCCTCTTAAATAACCATAATAAGATTGAGAAAAACGTGGAAGCCTTACTTCAGTCCATCGAAAAGAAAGTTCGCCCCTTAATAGGTCAAGGCAAAGTTGCCGATTACATCCCAGCCCTTGCTGAGGTTGATCCCAATCAGTTTGGCATCGCTATATACAGTAATAATGGTCGCTTATATCAGGCTGGCCAAGCGGATACTGAATTCTCCATACAGAGTATTTCAAAGGTATTCAGCCTCACTTTAGCCATCAAACACTATGGCGAGAGTATGTGGCAACGGGTCGGTCGAGAGCCATCCGGCAACCCCTTTAATTCTTTGGTACAACTGGAGTATGAAGCGGGTGTGCCAAGAAACCCCTTCATCAATGCTGGAGCTTTAGTGATCAGTGATATGAACCAATCACGCTTTGCTTCACCTCATTACGCTATGCGCGAATTCATCCGTCGCTTGGCGGATAACCCGCATATTCAATCCGATAAAATTGTATCGGACTCTGAATACGAATTTCGCGCTCGTAACGCGTCCATGGCCTATTTAATGAAAGCTTTTGGTAACTTCGAAAATGACGTGGAAGCCGTTCTGCATAGCTATTTCGATAACTGTGCGGTGCGCATGAGCTGCATTGATCTTGCCAAAGCCTTCAGTTTTCTGGCTAATAAAGGTTACTCGCAACTTTCTAATGAGCAAATCTTAAGCCCCAGAGAAACCACTCAAATCAATGGTTTATTGGCCACCAGCGGTTTATACGACGAAGCAGGCAATTTTGCCTACCGTGTTGGCTTACCGGGCAAAAGCGGCGTTGGCGGTGGCATCATCGCCATCGTACCTAATCAGTTTTCTGTATGCGTTTGGTCTCCTGAACTCAATAAGTCAGGCAACTCACTTGCTGGTATGGCGGCACTAGAAGCACTGTCCGAAAGTATTGGCTGGTCAGTATTTGGCTGAATGCGCTAAATAGAAGAGAAGCTTTTAATAAGAAACAAATAGCATCAAAAAATGCGCTCAACCAGGTTGAGCGCATTTTTGTTTATTACCTATACCAGTTATACAAATAACTAATCCGTGATCACCTTGTAGCAGGGCACGTAAGCCGTTCCGGGTAATTTCATGCGTTGTTGATCAACGAAGGCTTGTAGCAGCACATCCAATTTAGCCAACAAGGCTTTATCACCGTGAATCTCAAATGGGCCAAACTCCTTAATGTACGCCACACCTTGAGCCTTCACATTCCCCGCCACAATAGACGAAAACGCGCGACGCAGATCGGCAGCGAGCAAATGCACCGCTTCTCCATAATGCAGGTTTAAACTACGTACATTCTCATGAGTAGGTTCAAAAGGACGTTGAAACTCTTCCGGAATGTACAACTTCCAATTGTAGTAAAAGGCATCCTGATGAGCTTTGCGATAGGCTCGAACCTCTTCCATGCCTTGTTTCATGATGCGCGCAACCGCCACTTCATCATCAATGACAATCTGATATTTGCTCTGTGCCTCAGTCCCTAATGCTTCACCAATAAAGGCATGAATCTGTTCGAAGTAATCCGCACTCTCTTTTGGTCCAGTAAACACCAATGGGAAAGGAATATTGGCATTTTTAGGGTGCAATAAAATTCCCAAAATATAAAGAATTTCCTCCGCGGTGCCGGCGCCACCAGGAAAGACAACGATACCGTGTCCAGCTCGCACAAAAGCCTCTAAACGCTTTTCTATGTCAGGCATGATCACCAATTGATTGACAATCGGATTAGGCGATTCCGCCGCGATAATGCCTGGTTCTGTCAGCCCCAAGTAGACACCATCTTTAATACGCTGCTTAGCATGAGCGATGGCAGCCCCTTTCATTGGCCCCTTCATGGCACCAGGTCCACAGCCAGTACAAATATTCAGATCACGTAAGCCCAATTCATGGCCAACCCGCTTGGTATAATCGTACTCGTGGCGAGCAATAGAATGACCTCCCCAACAGACAATCAAATCTGGGTTTTGAATACGACGAAAGACGTCTGCATTACGTAACAGCTCAAACACCACATTTGTCAGTTTGTCAGGGCTGGCGTTTTTCAGGCCATTTTCCAAATCATACTCGTGATGCGTGAAAATGATGTCACGTAATACACTGAACAACATTTCACGCACACTGCTAATCATCTTACCGTCAACAAAAGCACTGCTTGGTGCATTTTTCAACTGCAGCTTAACGCCTCGCTCTTGTTGAACAATTTGAATATCAAAGTCACGATATTCGTCCATAATGGCCTGCGGATCATCCGAGTCACTGCCGCAATTTAAAATGGCCAAGGCACAACGGTGGAATAAATCATGAAGTGGCCCTGATTCCTCAGACAAACGCGCCATTTCATCTTTTGATAACATTTCCAAAGCACCTTTTGGCGCTACTAAAGCATCTACGCGCGCATCTACGCGATCTTCAAACTGCATGATCGCCCTCCTCCTTTTTGTTACTTTTCATCTGTCTTCTCATTTCTTTATATTGGTAGTGATGGACAGCTTTATCAAGCAGACTTAACAAAGTTAACAAAATATCCCTAATATAAAATCAATCAGTTAGCGACCATTTAAGCCATTTGAGCACGCAAACGAGCCACCGGGCGTTCATCAATCACAATGTGAATCAAGGCCGTAATCAAAGCAATGATACAGGCTGCCCACCACACGACATCATAAGAGCCGGTATGATCATACAAGTATCCACCCAACCAAACTCCGCTGAATGAGCCAAGTTGGTGGCCTAGGAAAACAATGCCGTACAGCATTCCCATATATCGCAATCCAAACATCTGTGCGACCAAACCAGAGGTGGGCGGTACGGTAGCCAACCAAAGCAATCCCGTCACAATAGAGAAGAGATACACAGACCAATCTGTCATTGGAAACACCATAAAGAGTGCAATCACCACAGCTCGTAACGCATAGATAATGGTCAGTAATTTCTTTTTCGAGTATATACCAGCCCAGCTGCCCGCCAATAAACAACCAAAGATATTAAACAAACCAATCAAGGATAAACTGGCCACTGCCACGTCGGAGGAAAAGCCCTCATCCGACAAGAAAGCCGGCATATGCACTGTAATGAAAGCCAACTGAAAACCACAAACAAAAAAGCCCACCACCAACAACCAATAATGGGAATACGCACCAGCTTCTTTCAATGCCTGAGTCATGGTTTGCGTGTTTTCTGACGTTACTCTTGGTGTCGAGCCAGATTGCTTTTCATGACGAAATGGACTCGACAATAACACCATCAACAAAGCACAACCGGCCAATAACAGCAAAGCAGTACTCCAACCGTAGGCGGCAATAAAACCTTGCGCTACAGGGATTACCAGAAGTTGCCCAGCCGAACCCGCAGCACTACCAAGACCCAACGCAAAAGAGCGCTTTTCCGGCGCGACCATTCTCGCCAAAGCCGGCAAAACAACCCCAAAACCCGTGGCAGCTATACCCATGCCCATCAACATACCGGCCCCCACATTTAAACTGGTGACGCTGCCAGCATCGGTTGTGACATACAACCCCAAAGCGTATAACGCCGCACCAATAAACAAAGTTTTCAAGGTACCGAAACGGTCCGAAAAGGCACCTGCTAACGGTTGAAACAAGCCCCAACACAAATTCTGTAGCGCCAAAGCAAAGGCAAACACCTCACGTCCATAACCAAATTCCTCAGAAATCGGCGCCATAAAAAAACCCATGGACGAGCGCAAACCAAAATTTAACGCCAGTAAAATGCACACCAGTGCAATAGCTAAACTGAATAACCGAACCGGTTGCGACATGCTGCCCCCCTGCATTATCTATAGATAAAAAATAAGCTCAGATCATAGCACCAAGCTCAGACACCGGAACAAGACTTCGAACATCACAGTGTGGTGAAAGCACCACCCTTGGCTAAAGCCCGTTGATAACCAGGTTGCTTTTCCACTGCGGCAAGGAAACGACGAATATTCGGATACTTGTCTAAATTCATACGAGAACTGGACGCTTGCAAGGGAAAACTCATTTGAATGTCTGCCGCGCTCATAAGGTCACCCGTAAACCATTCGCGTTCTCCTAACGTGGCTTCGATGAAGTCCAACTGTGGCTGTAAGCGAGGTAAAATGAACTTTTGCTGAACTTTATCTGTTAACGCTTTGGCAATGGGTTTGATAAAAAAGGGCATGGGGTTTTTAGGTACTCTGGTCATTACCAATTTCATCACTAATAAAGGCATTAAAGACCCTTCGGCAAAATGCAGCCAAAAGCGGTAATCCAACAAAGCTTGACCTTGCGCGGGGCGTAAGCCTTGTTCCGAATCGTATGTATCAAGCAGGTATTCAATGATAGCGCCAGACTCAGCAATGGTATTGTCACCGTCGGTTATGACGGGGGCTTTACCGAGAGGGTGTACTTTTTTCAGCGACTCTGGTGCCGATGCGGTTTCTGGGTCACGTTTATATTCGACGATTTCATAGTCGAGATTGAGCTCTTCCAATAGCCACAAAATACGCTGAGAGCGAGAGTTTTCCAAATGATGAACTGTTATCATGGTGACTTCCCTTGTAGACAAAAGTGGTTGATTTAGAGAGGAACATAGCACGGACAATATACAAAGTAGGGAGAATCAACACAATAACGCACTTACTAATGATTCATACAGAGAAAGATAACCGAGGGTAATAGCCTTCAGACAAAGCAATGGTCTTGTGATGAATAATCAAGAGCACTCATCATTCAGGTCTATGGTCAAAGTGCCATTGAGCAGTTTCAATAATCTTCTATGTGCTATTTGGTCGACTAAATAGGCTCAGTAAGAGGGTTGAAAATAATCAACAAGCAAAGAAATCTGCAAGACAAAAAGTGATGCGGCTGCAAACAATAGCTTGTCCAGTAGTCGGATAAGCTTTGATGGCTCCTTGAAGTAATGCGGGAGTCTGCAACTATAGAAGAGTTTTTATACTGCGCATGTTACTGACTCTGGCGATATCGGCATTATTTCAAAATATGAAAGACTAGACTGGCTTTAACTGTCTTTGCAGGTCATGATAATTACCGACATATTCAGAGCCATAGAACAATTGAGGTACTTTGGCTAGCTCCTGACCAATCATGCAAATAAGTTCAGCTTTGGAAACCTTAGAGGATTCAGAAGCTTCTATACTAACCGTCTCAAATACAATGTTATTGCGCATCAAGGTATCTTCTGCCAAACGGCACACGCCATCATTTGTTGCGCAATATAGTGTGTAATTTTTCATCTTGATCTCCTTCAAATAGGTGGTGAGATTAGCGCCAGTCGCCTTACTCCATGTGTCATACTTTAGAAGAATCACAAAAAAATAAAAAATTAATTAAAATTAATATATAAATACAAAAAAACTATTTCCCTACAAAACAGCTTCAAAACATTCTAATTGTGGATGCCCTATATAGACCTCTCTGCGACTCCCGGCATTCGCATGTGCCTTACGAAATGCTTCTGATTTCGTCCAAGCTTCGAATGCTTCTCGTGACGCCCAAGTCGCATGCGAAGAAAACAAGGTGAATTCTTCGTTCGTATCACCTTGAAGCAAGTTAAATGTCTTAAAGCCTGGCACGTCTTTCAAGTGAGAATCTCGGTTTTTCCAGATCTCAATAAACTCTTGTTCGCATCCCAGTTTTATTTTGAATCGATTCATTGCGATAAACATGATGATATCCTTTGGATTGGAAGTAATCATATTTAACCCCTATTGTTGATAAAAGAAAACAGAAAGGCATATTCAAATACGCCTTTCTGTTTATGCTTTTTTTATAGGGAAAGTGGACGTTGAAAATACTTATTCGCAGCTTCCTTATACACTTCCTATTGTTTACCCTATTAATGACTAATCATCCATGGCCGTTGAGAAGGGAAAACTTTACTGCCGTCAGGTAACAAGACCACCTGTTTTTTTAATGCACTTTGTTCTGACCTATGCTCTGAACAGTCACAAGAATGACTTTTATGAGCCTTTTTTTGTAATAAGAACTCCTGTTTCTCTTGTGCTTCTGCTCGCGAATCTTCCGTCGATATCAGAGGCTGATGTTGTGCTTGCTCATTTTTTTCGGCGGCTTCATAGGCTGAAGGCGACATGGCTATAACATGCGGCGCCACTAAAATCACAGGGGTACACAAGGTATGACATTTAGGACAGGGAAACGCTTCTCCTGCTCTGTCTAAAGGCACCAGCTCATGAAACATACCATGTTCAGCGCATTTAAAATCATAGATAGGCATGTGCTGCTCCTAATTATTTGTCCGCTGAAAGTGGAATATCCACACTACCGTCTAAGTGAATTTCCGGTCCTTCTGCATTAGGCTGTACATCAAAATCAAATATATCAGTGGGCAACCATAAAGTAGCGCAGGCATTGGGTATATCAACAACACCACTAATATGTCCTTGGACGGGAGCGCATCCAAGAATCGCGTAAGCCTGGGCTTCACTGTAACCAAACTTGGTCAGATATTTAATGGCGTTTAAGCAGGCTTGTCGATATGCAATATGAACATCCAAATAATGCTGTTTACCAGCTTCATCAACGGAAATACCTTCAAAGATTAAATAATCATCGTATTTAGGGGTAATCGGGCTGGGTTTAAAAATAGGGTTTTTTATGCCGTATTTCTGCATTCCCTCTTTCACAAGGCTGACTCGCATATGAATCCAGCCAGCCATTTCAATGGCCCCACAGAAGGTAATTTCTCCATCGCCTTGACTGAAATGTAAGTCTCCAACACTCAAACCTGCGTCCTTCACATACACAGGAAAATAGACCTTTGAACCACGAGAAAGGTCTTTAATATCACAGTTCCCACCATGCTCACGTGGTGGCACGGTTCGCGCGCCTTCTGC
This sequence comes from Marinomonas sp. ABL3_031, assembly GCF_056161265.1. NCBI lineage: Bacteria > Pseudomonadati > Pseudomonadota > Gammaproteobacteria > Oceanospirillales > Oceanospirillaceae > Marinomonas > Marinomonas sp. ABL3_031. The sequence continues at coordinate 256,068 of NZ_JBSWYU010000004.1, read as the reverse complement.
AGCTGCAGCGTCTCTCGCATCACCGGTCATACGCCCCATGTGCGCGGTCTCAGCATAAGGTAAGGTGGCTAATTCAGGGGTTCGATCTGGCTCAGTATCATATAAGGCTTTTTCTCGAACATTCCATTCCTCTAACATATCTTTGGAAGGCAAACAGCCAATAAGCCCGGGATGAATAAGACCTGCAAACTCAACACCAGGAATGTGACGAGAGCTGGTAAACATGCCTTTAAAATCCCAAATAGACTTCTGTGCTTGTGGAAAATGCTCCGTTAGAAAACCTCCACCATTTTGCTTTGAAAAGAAGCCATTAAACCCCCATTGGCTATCTTCAAAAGTGCCGATATCTAAAATATCGACGACTAACAAATCACCAGGTTCCGCTCCTTCTACCCCAACAGGCCCGGATAAAAAATGCACCTGAGATAAATCCACATCACGAACGTCATCCGCAGAATCATTATTGTGAATTTGCCCACCAGTCCAATCGACACATTCAATGATAAAATCATCCCCTGGCTTCACCATGGCAGCCATTGGAATATCAGGGTGCCATCGGTTATGAATCATGTCGTTATCGTATGGTGACTCGTTTAGATTTACTTTTATGATGGTTTCTGCCATTTCGGTACTCCTCAATATTAGATTAGATTGGTACTTAGATGATTTACGGTTTAGGTATTCCCTCACCCCTAAACCGATAGATAGCCTTTAATTTTCTCGATATCCACGTCATCTCTGCGGTCTTCATGGATAAAGTTTCCCTTGTCTATGACAATAATTCGATCTGCAACAGCCATGGTAAAACTGAGCACTTGTTCAGACACTATGATGGTGATATTGCGAATTTTTTTGATTTCATTCAGCACATTGGCAATGTCTTTTATGATGGATGGTTGGATGCCTTCTGTTGGTTCATCCAATAACAACACCTTGGGATTGGTTACCAGCGCCCTAGCAATCGCCAACTGTTGTTGCTGTCCACCAGACAAATTACCTCCCTTACGATGACGCATGTCATGTAACACAGGGAACAGCGCATAAATGTCATCCGGAATCTTCTTCAGCTTTGACACCCCCATACCGGTTTCTATATTTTCTTGAACCGTCAAATTGGGGAAAATCATTCTGCCTTGCGGGACATAAGCCACCCCCTTTTCCACCCGCTGATAACTTTCCTTATTTGAGATGTCCACACCATCCACTAGAATGTCGCCATCAGTTAACGGCAAAATGCCAATCAGAGACTTGAATAAAGTGGTTTTGCCCATACCATTGCGACCCATAATGGCAAGGGTTTCGTTTTTTTCCGCACAAAAATTCAAGCCATGAATGACTTCACTTTGTCCGTAACTCACTTTTAAATTTTGAACGTCTAACATCTGTTCCTCCTCGGCCCAACGGCAAAGATCTCACTTACCGCTGTGCCCACATGATTAATGACCTAGATACACCTCGATCACTTTTGGATCCTTTTGCACGTCTTCCATTTTTCCAGACGCCAAAATTTTGCCTTGATGCAATACGGTCACCCGATGAGCAATTCGTTCGACAAACTCCATGTCATGCTCAATCACCAAAACAGAACGGCCTTGACTGATTTTGTTAAGTAAATCAGCGGTTTGTTCGCGTTCTTTGACACTCATACCAGCAACAGGCTCATCTAACATAAGCAGCTGAGGATCCTGAATTAATAACATGCCAATCTCTAACCATTGCTTTTGGCCATGACTCAATAAGGCCGCTTCTGTTTGCATTTCTTCCTCCAGCATAATCTGCTTAGCAACCTGCTGAATTTTGGCAATCACCTTGTTGCTGCGTTTAAAAGCCAAAGATCCAAACACACCTCGCCCCTCTGGATAGGACACCTCAAGGTTTTCAAACACGGACAGGTTTTCGTATATAGAAGGCGTTTGAAATTTACGGCCAACCCCTTTGCGAACAATCTCATGCTCCGACAGTGTGGTGAGTTCTTGATTTAAAAATTTAATGCTGCCCGAGGTGGACTTGGTTTTTCCGCAAATCAAATCCAGTACCGTTGTCTTACCTGCTCCATTTGGCCCAATGACCACATGAAGCTCGTTTTTGTCGATATAAAGGGTTAAGTTATCAACGGCTTTAAAACCATCAAAAGACACGGTTAAATCTTCGATGCTTAAAGAAAAGTCTGTATTTGTCATAAATCACCTTCTTTAGTGCTCAATCACAGCGCATTCAACGTCACGCCGACCATTAACCTGACGACTTCATTTCTAAAGAGCTAGCCGCTATCTGAGCTTTACTTTTTGCCTGTGAGGTCGGACGAAATCGATTGATTAAGACGGGGCTGTATTGGCTCCATAAACCCGCCAACCCATTTGGAAAAAACATCACCACGGCAATGAAAGTCCCGCCCATTAAAAACAGCCATAACTCTGGAAAAGATTCGGAAAAGGCGGTTTTGCCAAAGTTGATCAATAACGTGCCATACACCACACCAATCAATGACATTCGCCCGCCTACTGCCGCAAAAATGACCATTTCGATAGAAGGCACAATCCCCACAAAAGAAGGTGACATAAAACCAACTTGCAAGGTAAACATGGCACCGCCAATAGCCGACACCAAAGCCGCAAAACAAAATATAAATATTTTAAAGTTAGCAACGTCATAACCAGAGAAGCGCACTCGATCTTCTTTATCTCGAATGGCTAACAATAAACGTCCAAATTTGCTGGTCAGAATAAAGCGAGATAACAGGATTACCCCTATTAACAAAATGCAGTTAATGTAGTAAAACAACGATTTAGCGGAATCCGAGGTAATGTCCCAACCATGCAGAGTGCGCAGATCTGTGATGCCGTTAATGCCACCGGTATAACCCTGCTGCCCAACAATTAATACCGTCAAAATAACCGCAATTACCTGAGTGATGATGGCAAAATACACCCCCCCCACTCGGCGCTTAAACATGGCACTCCCAATGACATAAGCGAACAAAGTGGGCAAGGTTAGAATTGCAATCAGTGTGAAGGTAAAGCTACTGAAAGGTTCCCAAAACCAAGGCAATGCCGTCAGCTGGTTCCAATCCATAAAATCGGGAATGCCCGGGGTTGATTGAATTGCCGTATTTTCTGCTGAAGAGGCCTCCAGCTTCAAAAACATTGCCATTCCATAGCCACCCAGACCAAAGAATATGCCTTGCCCTAAACTCAAAGTACCGCCATATCCCCATAACAACACCAAGCTAATTGCGGCAAAAGCATAGGTTAAGTATTTACCCACTAGGTTTAAGCGAAAGTTATCCAAAAAAAGTGGAAACACAATCAGTATCAAAATCGAGAGAACCAGCAACCCAATTGCCCCTGATCTAACACCCAACAATTTGTTATATACAAAATTCATATCAGACTCCGGACTTAACTCATCATCACCTGGTCAACAGATTCGTTATTCATCAGAAAAAGAAGGACAGACGACTAACGGCGAACCTTACTGGCAAATAATCCCTCAGGCTTAAACATCAGAATCACCACCAACACCAATAAAGTAAGGACTTTGGCCATGGAACCACTGATGAAAAATTCGAGAATGGATTGCGCTTGAGCAATTGAAAAAGCCGAAGCTATCGTGCCCAACAAGCTGGCAGCGCCACCAAATACCACCACCATAAAGGTATCAACAATATAGAGGGTTCCTGTGGTTGGGCCCGTCGACGCAATGGTGGTAAATGCAGCACCAGCAATACCGGCAATACCGCACCCTAAGGCAAAGGTATAACGATCAATTTGTTTAGTATTAATACCAACCGCGCCACTCATAGAACGGTTTTGCGTGGTGGCTCGAACTTTTAATCCCCAGCTCGATTTAAACATCAGGTAAAACACCCCCAAGGTAACCGCTATGGTTAACCCCAATACAAATAAACCATTTATCGGAATATCGATGAGATCGGTTACCGGATAGGCACCTAACAACCAATCAGGCAAGGTTGGGCTCACTTCACGAGCGCCAAATATTGAACGAAAAGCCTGCTGCATGATCAGACTGAGTCCCCAAGTAGCCAGCAAAGTATCAAGCGGACGCGAATACAAATGACGAATCAGCACAAACTCAGCGAGATACCCCAATACGCCTGACACTAAAAAAGCCAACACAATTGAAAAAACAAAATAATAAGGAAGAAAAGCTGGAAGCCAACTTTCTGTCAAAGAAGACACTAGGTAAGTGGTGTATGCTCCCACTGCCATAAACTCACCGTGGGCCATATTGATCACACCCATTTGGCCAAAAATAATGGCCAAGCCTAATGCCATTAAAAGAAGTACACTGAATAAACTGATCCCGGAAAAGCCTTGCATGGCTAAAATGGCACCGAGTTCACTGTAGCTATATCCACCCATAGTCAGCCTCTAATGTGTGATTGCTTAAGATAAGATTGTGCTGCGTTCACTGTCGTGCATTTTCATAGCAACCCGGTGAAATCGAGACTTCCAAGGGGTTGCTAGAAAATGTTAATTCAACCATTCAGGGCCTATTGATAACCTTCTGGGAAAGGATCAGGTTTAATCAGATCGGACTCATATACCACTTTAGCCTGACCATTTTTCTGCCATTGGCCTACTCTTGCTTTACTCCATAAGTGGTGATTAGGGTCAAGCTTGACATAACCTTCTGGGGCCGTTGTTAATTCAATGTTGCCAGTTTCTGAAGCGGCAACCACCTTGTCGATATCAAAGCTTCCGGCTTTTTCAACCGCGGCCTTCCATAACCAAGGACCAAGATAAGCGGCTTGCGTAACATCACCTATCACGCTGTTCTCGCCCCACATTTGCTTAAAGGCAGCAACAAAGTCAGCGTTATTAGCATTATCCAAGCTTTGGAAGTACTTCATGATGGAATAAAACCCATCTAGGTTCTCACCACCAATACCAAGCACTTCATCCTCGGTCACTGAAATGGTCAATAGAGTTTGTTTGTTCGAAGTAATACCGGCTGCTTTGAGTTGCTTAAACCAAGCCACATTACTTCCCCCTACGACAGCCGCGTAAATCACATCCGGTTTACGTAGACGAATTTTATTGATCACGGAGCCAAATTGGGTATCACCAAGTGGTTTATATTCCTCACCAACCACTTTACCGCCTAACACGTTTTCAATGTGTTTACGGGCAATTTTCATCGACGTTCTAGGCCAGATATAATCCGATCCGATTAAATAAAAGGTTTTGGCATTTTTCTCTTTAGCTACCCAATTCAGGCCATCCAGAATTTGTTGCGTTGCTTCTTGCCCGGTATAAATAACGTTTTTAGATTGCTCTAAACCTTCATAAAATGTTGGGTAATACAAAAGGCCATTTTCTTTTTCAAATACAGGCAAAATGGCTTTGCGCGATGCAGATGTCCAAGCACCAAAAACTGCGGCCACTTTATCTTGGACTAACAACTTACGACTTTTTTCAGCAAAGGTTGGCCAATCACTGGCGCCATCTTCTTGGATGATTTTTATTTGTCTTCCTAAAATACCGCCCATGTCATTAATCTGCTTAATCGCTAATTTCTCAGCTTGCTGTGCCCCGGTTTCACTTATCGCCATGGTGCCCGTCAATGAATGCAGTATGCCTACTGTGACTTCCTTATCCGTTACCGCTAATCCGGTGGTATTCACATCCGCTGCAGAGGCAAGGCTCAACTGCGCCGCTAACATGACACTCATTGGTATGGTGAATAATTTCTTGAAATAAGAAGGTAACTGACGCACCGCTTTACGATTTCGTAAATCAATGGTGCTTTTGGGTAGTACTAACGAATAGACGCTCATTGCATTACTCCTTAGGTTGATTAATTCATTTCATTCTGAGCCGATGTACTCGAGCTCACCATTGGAGAAACGCATGATCTATCTAGTTAATTTACGCTATATTACCCGGTTTTAAAGTTTGCTATATAAAAGGAAGTGTTTTCATTTAATTGTTTTTTATAAAGTTTATGAGGTTGCTAATAACAGCGGCACAGAATTTGCTGATTATCTAATGCAACCCGCTCAATAGTGAGAGGTGTGCCCTATATCATGAAAACAGTACCTATCTGAAAACAGTCGGTGATGGATAACCTTTGATTTACAAACAACCCTTGTTTAATAACGAAAAGGTTCTACTGATGAATAATGCTCCACAAGATATTTCTCTAGTACGAAGGCATTATAATCAATGGGTTGCCAATCAAACCCTTGAAGATTATGCACTCAGATTCACCGCAAAATCTGCTCGACACTGGTCAATCAGTAAAGTGGCTTTAACCGCCCTAGGAGCCATTTCTTTCTTGGTGTTAGAAGCCATAGGTGGCGCCATTACCTTGAGTCACGGCTTCACTAATGCCATCGCTGCCATTCTTGTTGTCAGTCTCATCATTTTCCTCACTGGGGCGCCTATCGCTTACTATTCAGCTAAGCATGGGATAGATATTGACCTACTGACTCGCGGTGCCGGATTTGGCTACATAGGATCGACCATTGCTTCGCTTATTTATGCCTCTTTTACCTTTATCTTTTTTGCCCTAGAAGCCAGTGTTTTAGCATTAGCGCTCGAATTGACTCTAAATCTAAAAGTGTCAATCGGTTACATTATCAGCAGCATCATTATTATTCCCATCGTGACACATGGCATTACCTTTATTAGCCGTTTTCAAGTGTGGAGCCAACCCATATGGATACTTCTTCAGTGTCTCCCTCTGGTCTGCATTGCTTGGCAATATGAAGAAGCTTTTGACCTTTGGATAAACTTTGAAACCAGTGATGTGAGCAGCAGTACTAATTCAGGCTTATCAATACTCGCCTTTGGAGCGGCGTCTTCTGTTTTATTCTCACTGATTGCGCAGATAGGCGAACAAGTAGATTTCTTACGATTTTTACCCAAACAAGAGAAGTCAAATACCAAACGTTGGTGGATTGCCGTCATCTCAGCGGGTCCAGGTTGGATCATAATCGGAGCCATAAAACTGCTTATCGGCTCTTTTCTTGCTGTACTTTGTATTCAATATGGCTTTTCTACTGAAGACGCTGAAGATCCTAATCAGATGTACAAACTGGCCTTTAGTTATGTAACTCAATCGGAACAGCTTAGTTTGTTACTGTTAGGTGTTTTTGTCGTTATCTCTCAACTTAAAATCAATGTCACCAATGCCTATGCTGGCTCCATTGCTTGGTCTAATTTCTTTTCCCGTCTTACTTACAATCATCCGGGACGCGTTGTCTGGTTAGTATTCAATGTCATCATTGCTATTTTACTGATGGAACTAGGTATCTATCGAGTGCTGGAAGGTATTTTAGGAGGCTATGCGATTGTTGCCCTCTCGTGGATTGGTTCTATCGTTGCCGATTTAATGATTAATAAACCGCTTGGCTTACGCCCTGATAAAATTGAATTCAAACGCGCTCATCTATATGACATCAATCCTGTGGGAGTTGGCTCCATGCTGGGCGCGTCCATCATAGGTTTTATCTTTCATTCAGGATTACTGGGAGAAGAGCTACAAGCCCTATCATCCTTTATCGCACTCTTTATAACATTTATTTTGTCGCCTTTATTCGCTTGGCTAACTAAAGGAAAATATTACATAGCCAGACCGGAAATTATATTTAATTCACATGAAGAGTTACGCTGTAGTGTTTGCCACTATCATTTTGAAAAAGAAGATATGACCTTCTGCCCTGCCTACTCAGGAAAAATATGCTCATTGTGTTGCTCTCTTGATGTCCGTTGTGGCGACATGTGCAAATCGCGGTCACGACTTGCAGAGCAATTCATCGATGCGTTTAGTCAGATCTTACCATCCTCGTGGCTAAAGCTCGTCAATACTCGAATGGGTCACTTTTTATGGCTTTTTTTGCTGAACAGCTTGGTGATTGCAGGTGTGTTACTTCTGGTTTACGGGCAAATCGTACTAGACAAACAACAATACAATAATGCCTTATTTGACGCTTCCATTGCTTCCGCCTTAATAAACGTGTTTTTTATTTTGCTCATCATATTTGGCGTCGTTGCTTGGATGTTCTCTCTCGCCAGAGACTCACGACAGATAGCACTTGAAGAAACGGAGAGGCAAACACGACGACTCAAGGATGAAATAGAAGCGCATAGCAAGACGGATCTCGCACTGCAAAAAGCCAAAGAATTAGCAGAAGCCGCCAACTTGGCCAAAAGTCGTTACTTAACGGGTATTAGCCATGAGCTGAGATCGCCCTTAAATGCCATTATGGGATACGCTCAGCTGTTAGAAAATGCTCAGGACATTCCTGCTAATAGACAAGGAGCATTGACTACCATCAAACACAGTAGCGAACACCTTGCCGATATTATTGAAGGGTTATTAGACATATCGAGTATTGAAGCAGGCACATTACACATAGAAAGGAATGATGTGCAGTTAAAAGAACTCATTCACCAACTCGTGAACATGTTTAGCATGCAAGCGAAAAATAAAAACATAGAGTTTCATTACCGCCCCCTAACCAATCTACCCACCACAGTCCATGCGGACCAAAAACGATTACGGCAAGTACTGATCAACTTATTATCTAATGCCATAAAATATACCCAAGCAGGGAGTGTTACCTTTTCTGTTAGCTATCGGAATCAAGTCATACATTTCAGCGTCATCGATACGGGTATGGGAATAGAGCAAGCTTCCCTTGATAAAATCTTTCTCCCCTTTAAACGCCTGGTAAAACCCAATGATCCATACATAGCAGGTACTGGACTGGGGCTAACCATCACACGTTTATTAGTGGATATTATGGGAGGTGACCTGCAAGTAAAAAGCACCCTAAATAAGGGCAGTGAATTCAGTATCTCTTTTATGTTGTCCAGTATTGAAGAAAGTCATGAGGTCAAAGCCCATTCCGAAATAACTCCCTCTGGTTATGATGGGGAAAAACAATATGTGTTTGTTGTCGACGATGATCCTAGCCAGTGCACATTACTCTCTGAATTACTTAACCCGATAGGTTTTGAAGTCTTTATAGCCAATAATGGTATTGAATGTTTAGACATGCTGACACACTGTCCTTTTACACCCAATCTTTTCTTATTGGATGTGACTATGCCTGGCATGAATGGTTGGCAGCTTGCGCAAAAGCTACGAGAAAAATACCCTCAATCCACCATTATTATGATTTCAGCGAATGCCAACACGGACGTCCCCCTAGATAAACATCCCCATAATGGCTATTTATTAAAACCTCTCAGGTACAATGAACTCTTTAGTAAAATAATACAAACCACCAATATTAGATGGCATTTCATCGATGAATCACCAGCCTCAGAGCCAGCATTAGGATATAAATTACCAGGCTTTTCAGTGAAGAGTAGCGACGTTTGCAAGGAGGATGTAAAACAGCTTATTCAATTTGCCAATATTGGAAACCTCAATGCCATCAGACAGAAAATTCAAACCATGGAAGCATTTCCACACTCACAGGAAGTTTTGGCTCAAGCCAACAATTTTCAGTTTTACAAAGTTGTTGAAACCCTGGAGAAAATGCTATGACGCCTAACACTAAAAAAGATCTTGTTCTTGTGGTAGATGATTCACCTGGTTCCTTAGGCATGATCAATGAAACCCTAGACGAAGCAGGGTTAACGGTATTGGTGGCATTAGAAGGGACACAAGCGCTTAACATCACACAAAGTATTACTCCAGACATCATTCTCATGGATGCCATTATGCCCGGAATGAATGGTTTTGATACCTGTCGCCATTTAAAATCTAAAGTGAATTTAGAACATATTCCCATCATTTTTATGACAGGGCTGAGTGATACTGAAAGCATCATCAAAGGATTCAACGCAGGCGGCATTGATTATGTTCAAAAACCTGTAAATAGTTCCGAACTCATTGCCAGAATAAAGGCTCACTTGAATAATGCTCGATTGACTCAAAGCGCCAGAATGGCCCTCGATGCATCCGGTCAATTCCTCATCACCACCAACCAAACAGGAGAATTCAAATGGGCCACGCCACAAGCCTATCAATTACTCAATAATGCCAATATCGATGAAAACTGGTTAAAAGAAAAACTCTGCGATGAATTACAAGAGTTTCTTACGTTACGATTTAACAAGGAGAAAAACATCCAAATAAAGCAAGGCAGTAAAACCATTGAACTGGCCTACGTGAGCCAAGACATCAAAAAAGATCATCTTTTTAGAATCATTGACTTAGAACTCACCCAAGAGCAACCCATACTTCAAGCAGCCTTTCAACTCACCGTGCGTGAAGCCGAAGTATTAACCTGGATAGCTAAAGGGAAAAGCAATGCTGAAATTGCCATTATCTTAAGCATTAGCCCCAACACCATTAATGCGCATTTGGCACAGATTTTTAAAAAACTGAATGTAGAAAATCGTACCAGCGCCGCCATCGTCGCCATTAATCAAATCCGCAAGTCTACGCTTTCATAGAACGGACAGATTCACACCTTTCCTAGTATCTAGCAGACTTACAACACATAGAGAAATGACAAGTCAAAATGGCACGCCCGAAAGGATTTGAACCTTCGACCTTCGCCTCCGGAGGGCGACGCTCTATCCAGCTGAGCTACGGGCGCATTGTGAGCCATGATCGACAGATCAATGACAAAAGAGTGTGCGTATTCTAAAGCAAATACAGCAGGATTCCAGTGCTTAATAACAGAAATCATCAGAGAATCCTCGCAGACACATGATCCAGCACATTTACCTTGTCGTAAAACTCACAGATAATGTCATCATCCTTACGAGAAAAGCCATTTAGAGACAACAAAGCTTATGATGTTAATGAGATCTTCCGATCATTTTAACCCGTTTCTTGTAACCGCATTTGTGGTGTTGTTCGCTATTTTTGCCAGCACGCAAGTATTTGCCGAAAGAACGGGGGACAAGGTATTTAATACCTTTTGCGTCGCTTGTCACCTTCATGGTGTTGCTGGTGCACCAAAACTTGGCAACACTCAAGATTGGCAACCCAGAATAGAAAAAGGCATGCCAACCTTATTAAAAAATGCCATTGAGGGATTAAACGCCATGCCGCCACGAGGCATGTGTTCAAATTGTAGCGATGAAGAAATTCAGCGCGCCATTCAGTTTATGATAGACAATAGTTAATCATTTAACATGGCTTTGAGTGCGGATAAAGAAGCTTGTCCACGTTCACGCTTGGCACTTTCCCCTTCATCGCCTCGACCTTCCCAGACCAAATCGTCCTCCGGCAGTTCATCCAAAAAACGACTCGGTAAGCAATCAATTTCTTCACCATACTGACGGCGTTTGGCGGCCAAAGTAATGCAAAGGGTTTTCTTCGCTCTGGTGATGCCAACGTAAGCAAGACGACGCTCTTCTTCTATGTCATCATTTTCAATACTATTACGGTGTGGCAATAATTCTTCTTCACAACCAATCAAGAATACATGGGGATATTCCAACCCCTTCGACGCATGCAGTGTCAGCAATTGAACCTTGTCTTCGTCTTCCTCTTCTTCTTGTCGCTCTAACATATCAATGAGTAAAAGCTTACTGATTGCCTGATCCAATTCAGCACTGTCGTCGTCTTCCCAAGCCGATTCCATCATACGTTGGATAGAATCGAGCAGAAACCTAACATTTTCAATGCGACGTTCCGCGGCCTTGGTAGAGGCACTTTGTTCTTGAATCCAGCCGTAATAATCCATGTCATGAATCATTTGCTCTATGACAGGCACAGGCGAAGCACCTTGCAGTCTCAGTCTAAGAGTCGACATCCAACGTTCAAAGTCTTGCAAGCTTTTCAAGGATCGACCGGTAACCGATTCTTCCAATGCTTTATAACCTGACGCTTCAAACAGACTGACTCCACGTTCGGAGGCCAAATTGCCCACTTTTTCCAATGTAGCAGGCCCAATTTCACGACGTGGCAAGTTAACGACACGTAAAAAGGCATTGTCATCCGCAGGGTTCACCAACAGACGTAAGTAACCCATAAGGTCTTTGATTTCGGCCCGCGAGAAGAAAGAAGTGCCGCCATTCATCTTGTAGGGAATACGATAGGCTTGCAGTTTGATTTCCAGTAGACGCGCCTGATGATTGCCTCGATAAAGGATGGCAAAATCACGATACGGTATGTCGTAACGCAAATGACGCGATTGAATTTCTGCCGCCACTCGCTCCGATTCCGCGTCTTCATTGCGCGTCACCATGACACGAATTTTGTCGCCTAAGCCCAAGTCACTCCATAAGGATTTATCGTAAACGTGTGGATTATTGGCGATCAGCGTATTAGCGGCTTTTAGAATCGTCTTAGTGGAACGATAATTTTGCTCCAGTTTCACTAACTTGAGATTCGGATAATCCACCGACAAACGCTCAAGGTTTTCTGGACGAGCACCACGCCAAGCGTAAATCGACTGATCATCGTCTCCTACCAAGGTAAAACAACGACGAAAGCCAGCGAGCAAGCGAATCAACTCATATTGACTGGCATTGGTATCCTGACACTCATCTACCAAAAGATAACGTACTTTATTTTGCCAGCGCTCACGCAGTTCATCGTCAGACATAAGCAAACTCACTGGCAGCAAAATCAGATCATCAAAATCCACCGCATTGTATGCGCGAAGATAACGCTGATATTGTCCGTACACTTGGGCCGCTAATAAATACTCTTCGGTATCCGCATTAGTAACGGCTTCTTGTGGCGTCGTTAAATCATTTTTCCAATTGGAAATCGTATGCTGACAATGAGCGGCTGAGTCGGTTTGACCATTGAATTCTTTGTCTAAGATTTCTTTCACCAAAGACAAAGAATCCTGTGAATCAAATAAAGTAAAGCCTTCTTTTAAACCGACTCGACGGTATTCTCGACGTAACATTCGCAGCCCAAGGTTGTGGAAAGTCGAAATACTCAGGCCTCGGCTTTCTTCTTTGGCCAACATTCCCACCACGCGCTCTTTCATTTCACGTGCCGCTTTGTTAGTAAAGGTCACCGCAATGATGCTACTTGCCTTGAATCCACAGGTTTGGATCAAATAAGCGATTTTCGTCGTAATTACACTGGTTTTACCCGAGCCCGCTCCAGCTAACACCAGCAATGGCCCATCGATCTGCTTAACCGCGTCAAGTTGACGGTCATTAAGATTGCGCATGCGATGCGATATGGAAGGTAAAGACTCGCTCATAAAGACTCAACGTAAATGACTGACAAAGAGACCCATAGTGTAACCGACCTGATCAGGAAGCTACATAGTCACACTTAAATAGTCACTCTGTTTCTGAGATAAAAAAAGAGTGTCATTGCACTCTCTTTTTTGAAACAGCTCTGTTTAAACGAACTGCCTAAAACACCTGTGAAATTATTCACTTTCCACCGGACGACGACTCCAATAGCTGGCAAGCAAAGAGCCTGAGATGTTGTGCCAAATGCTGAAAAGAGTACCAGGCAAGGCCGCCATTGGCGTAAAGAACTTCACTGCCAGTGCCGCCGCCAAACCGGAGTTTTGCAGGCCAACTTCAAAAGCAATGGTTCGACAAACACACGCATCAAAACCTAAGGCTTTGGTCACCCAATAACCTAACAACAGGCCAATGCTATTGTGGATCATTACTGCAGCCGCCACGATCAAACCAACCTGCACAATTTTCGAAGCACTTAACGCCACCACAATGGCAATGATGAAAACAATGGCAAACATAGACACATAAGGAAATATGGGCTCCGCTTTGCGCACCCAGTTTGGTAAAAAAGTATTAATCAACACCCCTGACGCCACCGGCAAAAGCACAATGTTAAAAAGGCTCATCAACATGGGCGTCACAGGCACATTAACACTTTGGCCTATCATGAGTGAAACCAAAAGCGGAGTCAGTACAACACCCAACAAGGTGGAAATAGCCGTCATGGAAATCGATAAAGCCGTATCCCCTTTAGCGAGATAGCACATCACATTCGAAGCGGTACCGCCTGCCACACTGCCTACCAGCAACATTCCAACCGTCAAGTCGCTGTCGAAACCCAATGCAAACGCCACACAAAAAGCAGCAATGGGCATAACAATGAATTGCAGTAACACGCCCACCCCAACTGCTTTGCCATTTTTCAATACTTGTTTAAAGTCTTTCGGGCTTAATGTCAGTCCCATGGCTAACATAATGACGGTCAACAAGGGAATAATTTGCGACTTAAAATCTACAAACCAATGTGGTTGAAAAAACGCCCACGCTGAAAGCAATACCGCCCATATCGGAAATAGCAGAATAACCATAATACAAACTCCATTTTGACAGCATCATACCGACACACATCTGTTGTTTATTATTAAAAAACCAGTTTATAAGACTCACTCGAAGTGATTGTTCTGTATGGAAGAAAACCAAACTGGGGAACGGAATTGTAATCAAATAAGTGGTTTTAAAATAGCACTTCTTTAAAATGCAATAAGAAAGGAAACGCCCCATTCATTGGAAGAATGATTGGCTGTGTTTTCACTTAGATCAGACCTTTCAGCCTCTTTTACCAACCAATATTTATAGAAGGGTTCGATAACAAAGCCACCTCCTTCTTGGTTTAACAAACGCTTAAATTTTAATGAAAAATGGTAACCTCGGCCATTCGATAAATCCGTTTCAATAGCGCGATAGTTTTCTTCGCCAGACAAACGTGTTCGATTTCGCGCTATTAAAACAAGATCGTATTCTATTCGGCCACCCAACAACCAACCCGAGTCACTCTCTAGCGCCTGAAACTCAATGCCAATCGGGTTGTAAAAATAAGTTTGCTGGCTTTTATAACCTTCAATCAGCGTTGAAGATAATCTATCTCTGGAATCTAATACCGAACGTCGATAACCCAAACCTAAATAAGGGGTTATTCGATAGCCATCATCCACATACAAAGCTCGACCAACCATACTTCTAAAGTCAACAATGTCGTTATTCACTTGCTCTATTTTGCCAGCGCTCTGTTGCGTAATATTGTCACCGGAATACGCCAAATCCACCAACAAGACTGAAAAACTGTGATACGAAGAATAACGGGCTTGCACACCAAACAGAAAGCCATATTGTTCAATATCGCCATGTTCACCATACTCTATATAAGATAGATTTGGTCCTAACTCCAAATCATAGCCGCGTGTATCAGCCAGCACGGTCAAAGAAGTGCTGGTAATCAACCAACTCAAATATCGTATGCTGAGCCTCATCATGATTGATGTCCTCTCGCTCCCTTACCGCAAACTATAAACCAAGCTGGTTAAAAAACAATCAAGTCGATAACACCTTCCCTAAGGTCTTTTCCATTTTACGATAGCTTAATGATTCCATAAGGTGTGCGCGGCTCACTTCTGTGTTACTCAAATCGGCTAGGGTTAAGGCGACTTTTAGTACCCTATGATAGGCTCGAGCTGATAAGTTTAATGTCTCCAGCGCTTGCTGCATAAAGTCTTTATCCGCTTCACTCAAATTACAAATGCGCTCTAACTCGCGTCCGCTTAACTGGGCGTTTTGCATACCTTGGCGGTTACGTTGACGTAATACGGCGGCTTCCACTCGTTGTCGAATGGCTGCACTCGATTCGCCCTCTTCTTGAGCATTAACCAACACATTCGACGGTAAAGGAGGGACTTCAACGTGCAAATCAATACGGTCTAAAAATGGCGCGGATAATTTCTTTAAATATTTCTGACTGGCTGCAGATTGATAATAATCTTGTTCACCACGATAGACTTCGTTGCTAGCATTCATGGCAGCGACCAACTGAAATCGAGCTGGAAACATCACTTGGCCACGTGCTCTAGAAATATGTACTTCACCACTCTCTAATGGCTCTCGCAATACCTCTAATACCTTCCGATCGAATTCTGGCAACTCATCTAAAAATAACACGCCACAATGTGCCAAAGAGACTTCTCCAGGCTGTGGAATCGAGCCGCCCCCAACTAAAGCAACCGCCGAGCAAGAATGATGCGGAGAGCGAAAAGGTCTTTCAGACCAATGCCAATCACGTCCCATTTTACGCCCAGCTACCGACTGAACTGACGCTACAGATAAGGCTTCTGCTTCGGTCATTTGTGGCATGATACTTGGCAAACGCGAGGCTAACATGGTTTTACCTGTGCCCGCTGGACCGATGAACAACAAATTATGACCACCTGCTGCCGCGACTTCTAAGGCTCGCCTTGCTTGATATTGACCTTTCACATCACGCATGTCTTTTAAATGTTGTGATGTTTTCAATTCATTCATCGCTTGCCCTTGGCAAAATGGCAAGCTTATATGTTTTAGTAAATGCGCCGTCACTTGCGTTAAATGTTTAGCACACACTACATTACCTTCCACCAAGGCCGCTTCCTGTTGATTCGATTCAGGCAAAACAAGTTGTCGATTGGCTTGCTGACAGGCAATGGCAGATGGTAGAAGCCCAGAAATTCCTCGAATATCACCGGATAAAGATAATTCACCAATAAATTCTATGTCTCCAAGATTCACTTCACCCAATTGCCCGGAGGCTACCAACACACTAATGGCAATCGCTAGATCATAACGCCCACCTTCTTTGGGCAAATCTGCTGGCGCGAGATTAATGGTGACCCGGCGTGTCGGAAATTCAAAATGACTGTTGATAATAGCGCTGCGGACTCTGTCTTTGGCTTCACGCACTGCCGCTTCAGGTAAGCCAACAATGCTCAGAGAGGGTAAACCATTGGAAATATGCGTTTCCACTGTTACTAAGGGAGACATCACGCCCACACGAGCACGACTGTATATGGTTGCTAAACTCATGATCACTCCTTGATCTAAGAATTATGGTACGCCGAATCATCCTTTTCCGCGTATTGTGCGTATTTCAATTAAACTAAGTACTTTTGACTTTACGGCCTTTTCCATTCAATTTATTTATTAGTTAACAACATTTCTATCTCATCATGAACAAACACCAGATCAACCCAAACAAACTGTTGCTGTCCAAGTGGACCTCTCGCACACCTCAACAAAAAGAAAAACATTTTATTGTGACTGAGTTATTTCGAGACGAAAATGACCAAATACTCGAATGCTTGTTGGAAGCTGTGATCAATAAACACCAATATCGCGTAGCTTGGCAAGAACTTGCTTCTATTGAACAATGGCAACAAGGTTGGAAGTAAAGACCTTACTTTTCTTCTAGTTCCGCCAAGCGAGCTTCTAACATAGCGAGTTTTTCACGGTATTTTGCCAACATAGCCGCCTGCACTTCGAACTCTTCCCGTGTTACTAAGTCCATCTTACTCAGAGTATTCTGTGCCACCTGATGAAGTTGGGCTTGAATCTCTTCCTTAGGTAATTTGCCTAATGTCTCCGCAGCTTGCTCCAAACCAGTGCCTAGTTGCTTTATAAATTGATCAATCATTGTGGTATCGTCACTTTAATGGGTGAATTTGTCATGAGTACTAAGTATAAGGCGGGAGTAACTGAGCAAACAAGAGGCATTGTATGCATCGTAACTGTGCGTAAGAGCATGTCGATTGATCAGAAAACTGACAAGCATTAAGCATTATTCTCTCTAAAACATACTGACTTGGTTTTTCATTTTTTGTTGAATTAGCAATCAGATAGCCAATTAATACTTGGTGAATTCATATCTCAGCTCAAGCCTTGCACCATTTTAATGCAGGCAAAAGAAGTCGCTCACCATTATGCCGCACTAATTAGACTCATTTACTGCTCTTTTTACTTTCAAAAAGTCGACAAAATCCTTACAAAGCCCAGAAAGATAGGGCTCCTTCGGATATGGCACACATATTGAATAAAAGACACCTACCTGCGAAATGACAATAAAACTGACTTTTAAAGGAGACAGTGGGTATGAAGCTTATTACTGCCATCATCAAGCCATTTAAACTCGATGATGTTCGAGAAGCGCTTTCTGAAATCGGTGTTCAAGGTATCACGGTAACAGAAGTGAAAGGGTTCGGGCGTCAAAAAGGTCACACTGAACTGTACCGTGGTGCAGAGTATGTCGTGGACTTTCTACCTAAAGTAAAAATCGAGCTAGCCATTGCAGACGACATGACCGACCAAGTGGTTGAAGCCATCAGCAGCGCTGCAAACACCGGCAAAATCGGCGACGGTAAAATCTTTATCGTTAACCTTGAGCAAGCGGTTCGTATTCGTACCGGCGAAACAGGTGTAGAAGCCGTTTAATCACTGTTCGAAGAATAAAAGCCTTTAGGGGGGCTAAACATGCAAGATCAAATTTTTCACTTACAATATGCCATGGACACCTTCTACTTCTTGGTGTGTGGCGCACTGGTTATGTGGATGGCAGCTGGGTTTGCCATGTTGGAAGCAGGTCTAGTACGTGCTAAAAACACCACGGAAATCCTGACCAAGAACGTCGCTTTGTTCGCGATCTCTTGTATCATGTACCTAGTATGTGGCTACTCAATCATGTACGGTGGCACTTGGTTCCTAACGGGTATTCAAGATGTAGACGTTGCTTCAACTCTAACTGACTTTGCTGGCCGTGACGGTGGTTTTGAAGGCGGTTCTATCTACTCTGGCGCTTCTGACTTCTTCTTCCAAGTAGTATTCGTAGCAACCGCTATGTCTATCGTTTCTGGTGCAGTTGCTGAGCGCATGAAATTATGGTCTTTCCTAATCTTTGCGGTAGTGATGACAGCCTTCATCTACCCAATGGAAGGTTCTTGGACTTGGGGTGGCAACGATGTATTCGGTATGTTCAACCTTGGCGACCTTGGTTTCTCTGATTTCGCAGGTTCTGGTATCGTTCACATGGCAGGTGCAGCAGCTGCTCTAGCTGGTGTTATTGTGCTTGGCGCTCGTAAAGGCAAATATGGTCCTAACGGCGAAGTACGCGCCATTCCTGGTGCTAACCTACCTCTAGCAACACTAGGTACTTTCATCCTGTGGATGGGTTGGTTTGGTTTCAACGGTGGTTCAGTATTGAAACTAGGTGATATTGCTAACGCTAACTCTGTCGCCATGGTATTCCTAAATACCAATGCAGCAGCGGCTGGTGGTGCAATCGGTGCACTATTGCTTGCTCGTATTCTATTCGGTAAAGCCGATATCACTATGCTACTTAATGGTGCGCTAGCGGGTCTAGTTGCTATCACTGCAGAGCCTTCTACTCCTTCGGCTCTAGGTGCAACGCTAATCGGTGTTGTCGGTGGCCTAATCGTAGTGGTTTCTATCTTGACTCTAGACAAGCTAAAAATCGACGATCCAGTAGGTGCTATCTCTGTTCACGGTGTGGTTGGTCTTTGGGGTCTACTAGCAGTGCCTCTAACTAACGACGGCGTAAGTTTCAGCGGTCAAATCGCAGGTGCCTTAACTATCTTCTTATGGGTATTCATAACCAGCCTAGTAGTTTGGTTGATCATCAAAGCTATCATGGGTGTTCGTGTTAGCGAAGAAGAAGAATACGAAGGTGTTGACCTATCTGAATGTGGTATGGAAGCGTACCCAGAATTCAAAAAGTAAGACCCTGTTAATCTCGTCTTACTCTCTTAATTGAGATCAAACCCTCGCCTCGGCGGGGGTTTTCTTTTTCAGCTTCTTAAATTCTTATGAAGGGATTTAAAAGAAAATATCACCCTATCTCGTCAATAGGTTATCATCAAATTTTATCGAGAATACCAAGCTCAAAGGGGCTCACTGAACATGCGTGAAGATTTACATTTAAAAATTCGCAACATCACCAATCAAGATTACACCCAAGTCAAAACCCTAATGGACAAGGTTTATCATGATATTGGGGGCGCTTGGCCTGAGCATACCATTCACAAGCTGATAAAAGATTTTCCTGAGGGTCAGATCTGTCTAGAAGATCATGGCGAGATCGTAGGCATTGCCCTTTCTGTACAAGTGAATTACCAAAAATTCAGCAACCCACACACTTATGATGATTTAGTAGATCAAAAGGAAAATATCTTAAATGACCCAATGGGTGATGCCATGTACGGTTTGGACGTACTGATTTCACCTGATTATCGTGGTTATCGATTGGGACGTCGTTTGTATGAAGCGCGCAAGGAATTGTGTCGCCAACACAATCTCAGAGCCATTTTGGCCGGTGGTCGTATTCCGAATTATCATGAACATGCCCATGAAATGACGGCGGCAGAATATTTGGAAGCCGTCAGCGAGCGAAAAATCTATGACCCTATTTTGACCTTCCAACTTTCCAACGATTTCCAAGTAACTCGCTTAATGAAGCGTTACTTGCCAGAAGATGAAAAATCCCAAGGCTATGCCACCTTGTTGGAATGGAAAAACATCTTTTTCGCACCAGAAACCACTGTTATCCAATCTCGTAAAACCCAGGTGCGTATTGGCGCGATCCAATGGCAAATGCGTGAGGTTGAAAGCGTTGATGAACTGTTGAAACAGGTTGAATACTTTGTTGATGCAGTCTCCGACTATAAAAGTGACTTTGTGCTCTTCCCTGAGTTCTTTAATGCGCCTTTAATTGGCTTAAGCCCTGACCAAAGCAACCAGACGGAAGCCATTCGATTTCTAGCCAGTTTCACCGAACGCTTTAGAAATGAAATGTCACAATTAGCGGTCAGCTATAACATTAATGTGATTACCGGTTCCATGCCATTAATGGAAGATGACACTCTCTATAACGTCAGCTACCTATGTCGTCGTGATGGCACAGTAGAGGAACAGAAGAAAATTCATATCACCCCGCACGAACGCCGCGATTGGGTCATCGAGGGTGGTCATGATTTAAAGGTGTTCGATACGGATGCGGGTCGAGTCGGTATTTTAATTTGTTATGACGTGGAATTCCCAGAACTGGGTCGTCTATTAGCCTCTCAAGACATGGACATTCTATTTGTCCCTTTCTGGACAGACACTAAAAATGGTTACCTGCGAGTACGCCGCTGTGCCCAAGCACGCGCCATTGAAAACGAATGTTATGTGGTGATCTGTGGTAGTTGTGGCAACTTACCACAAGTAGAAAATCTGGACATACAGTACGCGCAAAGCTCAGTATTTTCTCCTTCAGACTTTTCCTATCCACACGATGCCGTCATGGCAGAAACCACACCAAACACGGAAATGATCATGTTCTCAGATTTGGACTTAGATAAGCTAAAACTGACGCGAAGTGAAGGTTCGGTCAATAACCTAAAAGACCGTCGTATTGACCTGTATTCGCTAAACTGGAAAAGCCAGTAACAGCCATCAAGTAATATTCGCCCTGTGATAACATGGACGTTAACCAAGACAAGCAAACTAAGAGAAACAAATGGCTAAAGCAAAAACCGCCTTTGTCTGCAATGAATGCGGTGCAGACTACGCCAAATGGCAAGGCCAATGTCAGGCCTGTGGCGCCTGGAACTCCCTTTCAGAAGTACGCCTATCTTCTGGAAAAACCTCAGCACGAGTAGCGGCCAGCCAGGATGCTAGAACCCTAGGTTACGCCGGCGCTACAACAGGTATTCAAGACTTATCCGAAGTGGATTTGGCCGATGTGCCGCGTTTCAGTTCCGGAGCCAATGAGTTTGATCGAGTGCTGGGCGGCGGTTTAGTACCAGGCGGCGTAGTGTTAATCGGCGGCCATCCAGGCGCGGGTAAGAGTACGCTCTTGCTGCAAACCATGTGCTGGCTTGCACAGAAGCAAAGCGCTTTGTATGTCACGGGCGAAGAGTCATTACAACAAGTCGCCATGCGTGCCAATCGTCTTGGTTTGCCGACACAAAACCTCAAGATGCTGTCGGAAACGAATGTTGAAACCATTCTCAATGTAGCACAGCAAGTCAAACCCAAAGTCATTGTGATTGACTCCATTCAGGTCATGCACTTAGATGGCATTGAATCCGCACCGGGGAGCGTGTCACAAGTTCGTGAAAGCGCAGCGGTATTAACGCGCTTTGCCAAGCAAACCCAAACCGCAGTCTTGCTGGTAGGTCACGTCACTAAAGACGGTACCTTAGCAGGGCCAAAAGTATTAGAACACATGGTAGATTGTTCGGTATTACTAGAAGGCTCGGAAGATTCACGTTTTCGCACCTTACGTGGCATGAAAAACCGCTTTGGTGCGATCAATGAATTAGGCGTTTTCGCCATGTTGGAAAACGGCTTAAAAGAAGTCAAAAACCCCAGTTCCATTTTTCTCAATCGCAGCAATCATCCGGCAGCCGGTAGCTTAGTCATGGTGGTATGGGAAGGCACTCGACCATTGCTCGTTGAACTGCAAGCCTTAGTCGACGATTCTGCGCTTGGCAACCCTAGACGAGTCACAGTGGGGTTTGATCACAATCGTTTGGCCATGCTACTAGCGGTACTCCACAAACACGGTGGTTTATTAACCGCCGATCAGGATGTGTACCTAAATGTGGTCGGTGGCGTCAAAGTGTTAGAAACCAGTGCTGATTTGGCCGCCATTGCTGCTGTGGTTTCTAGCTTCCGAGATCAAGTCTTACCTCATGATCTGGTGGTGCTGGGCGAAGTTGGGCTGTCAGGTGAAATTCGTCCTGTTCCTTCTGGACAAGAGCGCATCAGTGAAGCCGCCAAACATGGTTTTACCAAAGCCGTTGTACCAAAGGCCAATTGTCCTAAAAAACCCATTGATGGCATGAAAGTGATAGGGGTAGAAAGATTATCCGAAGCCTTAGAGGCCATTTTCGGGTAAGGAATCCGCAAATAAATCCTCCACCGGCTCATCCTCTATGCCATATGGCAACGCTTTTTCAGATAGGGCTTCAAGCTTCTCTTGGCGGGCTTTTAACAAACGCGCTCGACGTTGTTTACAAAGTTCTAAAACATGAAAACGCGCTTCATTGGACAAGGAAAACCAATGAAAGCGCTCATCTCGGTTACGCAAACACCCCTTACAAAATCCTTTTTTGGTATTTTCACAAATGCCGCGACAAGGGCTTTCTATGACAAATAACTCGATTTGTTCCATACGCCCTCCGTTATCATTGAGAAGTTATTTTGTGGCTAGCTGAAAATCATATACTTCTTCAGGCGACAAAAAGTACACTCGATCGGCAGGGGCTGCGGTTAAAGAAAACCAATAAAAACGCTCAGGCACGCCCATTTCCAAATAGAAGTTTACATAAGTTGCATGAATCGGATCAGCCACATTAGCACTAGAGGCTTTCACCCTTGTGCCATCCGACCAAGCGTGAACCCCCACACCTGCTCCCGCGCCGATTGATCGCTCAACCCCACCAAGAAACAAATCCACACCACCCGACAAAACATAGCCTGTGGTGGCAATGTGCGTATTGAGCCCCAAACGACGAATTAATCGAGCCGCATCCATGGTAGCCTGTTGATCAACAGAACCTGGTACATCCACTAACACCAAATCAGTCACATTAGGATTTTCGGCAAGAAAAGCCGTTAATTGCTCTACCAAGCGAGAACCTAAAATACCCGACATATATGCCGTATTGTCTTCGATTTCAAAGGTGATGGATTGCGTTTCCGAGACCTCTTGATTATCCATGGAAGCACAAGCTGACAATAACAGAGTGAGGGTGAGAAATAAGCCTTTCAGCCCACTTGGCAAAAACGTAATAATCTTCATAGCGCACTAATGAACCCAACAACATGACTAGCTGCTAACATACTAGTTCAAAAAAACACCACTTCCCAGTGAAACTAAGGTCTTTCAAAGCAATTTCATTTAATTTCACGAAAAAAGACCGCTATGGCAGAGAGCCAATAGCGGTCAATCAAACATTACTGTCTAGATAGCTTAACAATGAACTTAAAAAGACAAATGTCACATCTAACTAAGAAGGGAAGGCAAAGCTCTTACCTTCTCGTACCCCCGCTGACGGCCAACGCTGAGTAATGGTTTTACGCTTGGTGTAAAAGCGCACCGCGTCTGGGCCATAAGCATGCAAGTCACCAAACAAAGAACGCTTCCAACCACCAAAACTATGATAAGCAACAGGTACCGGCAAAGGCACATTAATGCCTACCATGCCCACTTCAATATGGTCAGAGAAGTAGCGCGCTGCTTCACCGTCACGGGTAAAGATACAAGTACCATTACCATATTCATGGTCATTAATTAAGGTCATGGCCTCTTCCATGGTGTCGACACGAATAACTTGCAAAACAGGACCAAAAATCTCTTGCTGATAGGATTCCATGTCCTTGGTCACCCCATCAATCAAGGTCGCACCAACAAAGAAGCCATTCTCATAACCGACTACTTGCGGATCACGTCCGTCCACTACCACTGTCGCCCCTTGTTGCTCTGCACTATTAATAAAGCCAACCACTTTGTCTTTATGCTCTTTGGTAATCACAGGGCCAAAGTCGTTTGTTTTATCAGAGCATTCACCCACTTTTAATGGTGCCATTGCCGCTTTCATCTTAGCAACCAGCTCATCGCCTGCCGCTTTGCCCACCGCCACAGCAACGGACAGCGCCATACAACGCTCACCAGATGACCCAAAAGCTGCGCCCAATAATTGACTCACCACATTGTCCATGTCCGCATCTGGCATCACAATGGCGTGGTTTTTCGCGCCGCCTAATGCCTGACAACGCTTCCCATTGGCGCTGGCTTTGCTATAGATGTATTCCGCAATGGGTGTTGAGCCAACAAAACTCACTGCTTTTACACGCTTATCTTCTAACAGGGTATCAACCGCTTCTTTATCCCCATTCACCACGTTAAATACCCCTGGTGGCAAGCCAGCTTCATGCAGCAGTTCGGCTATAAAAATGGCTGTGCTTGGGTCTCGCTCTGAAGGCTTAAGAACAAAAGTATTGCCACACACTATGGCCATTGGGAACATCCACAAGGGCACCATGGCAGGGAAATTGAAAGGGGTAATCCCCGCGACCACGCCAAGAGGCTGGAATTCGCTCCAAGAATCAATATTCGGACCAACGTTTTTGCTGTACTCACCTTTAAGCAATTCTGGCGCACCGCAAGCGTATTCGACATTTTCAATGCCTCGCTGCAATTCTCCAGCAGCATCATGACAAATTTTACCGTGCTCAGCGCCTATCAATTCACAGATCTTATCAGCGTGTTTTTCTAGCAAGGCTTTGTAATTAAACATGATTCGAGCACGCTTTAACGGCGGAGTATTGCGCCACTCTGGATACGCAGCTTGGGCCACTGCAATGGCTTCTTCCACGGTTGCTCGTGGCGCAATGGCCACTTCTTTCGCGACTTGACCGGTTGCCGGATTAAAAACCGCTTGTTTACGAGTTGCAGCATGTGATGTTTTACCACCAATAATGTGTCCAATAAGTTCCATAAATGTCCCGTTTGTCGTCTTTATTTTCAAAAAAATCGCTGTTTTTATACAGACTATTGACCCTACTATGCCAAGCGAAATAGATTATAAAAAGCTAATTTCATTAACTTTTAGTTAACCAATAGATTAACTAAGAGTTAAACGGATTTTATTTATTAGGGTGAGTCCAAGCTCCCTTAAAATACGACGATTACCCAATGAGGTTGAGCATAATGAAAAGTTTTCAAAGTCAAATCAGTGATGCGGATCTACGTATTTTGCGTATTTATCGTACGGTCGTCGAATGCGGTGGTTTTTCGGCAGCTGAGGTCGAACTTAACATCAGTCGCGCAGCCATCAGTATTGCCATTTCCGATTTGGAAACACGTTTGGGATTTCGCCTTTGCCAACGTGGTCGCTCAGGTTTTTCACTGACCAACGAAGGCAGCCAAGTTTATGAATACACTCTGCAATTGCTCTCTTCCATTGAAGACTTCCGTACACAAATTAATGCCCTTCACCAGCATTTACAGGGTGAACTCAACATAGGAATTACCGACAATTTAGTAACCTTGCCCCATACTCGCATCACCCATTCTTTGGCAGGGCTAAAAGACAAAGGGCCAAAAGTCAAAGTGAATATTCGAATGATACCTCCCACGGAAGTGGAACGAGGTGTGCTCGACGGCGGTTTACATATTGGCATAGTGCCAGATTTAAAGGTGTTAAGTGGTTTGGATTACCATCACCTATATGAAGAAGAATCCAAGCTGTATTGCAGCGATCATCATCCATTATTTACCCTGTCAGACCAAGACATGAGTAAAGCCAAACTAAAACATTATGATGCGGTATTACCAGCTTATGCTCAAACACCAGAAGTCAAAGCACAGCACCAACCTCTTAACACCAGCGCCACCGCAACAGACAGAGAAGGTATTGCTTTTTTGATATTAACAGGGCGTTATATCGGTTTTTTACCTGATCATGTCGCTGATCATTGGGTTCGAGATGGTCGAATGCGAGCTATTTTGCCTAATGAATGCCGCTACATTACCCAGTTTTCGGCTATTACGCGCAAGGGAGCCAGAAACAATTTAGTATTAGAAACCTTCTTAGAGGAATTAGACAAAACGACTTAAACAATCACCTAGGCATCCTTAATAAGTGCAAATTCACTGACGGTATTCCCTAGATGATATATCTTTAATATATATTTAAAAATTTATATCCTAAACACAGAGATATAAAATACATTCATCTAATATCTTTTCAATTTATTGACGGAGCCTCCAATGACACGCGCCAAGCGACTCAATTTAATGATGGGCGTCACCCTAGCGACTTCGCTATTGCTGACCGCTTGTTCACCTGAAAACCCTGAAGAAACCGCCACCGTAAAAGATATCATTCGTCCCGTTAAACTATTAACCATTCAATCAACTGACGCCATTAGCATCCGACGCTTCCCAGCTGAATTACAAGCCAGCGAAGAAGCCGATATCGCTTTCCGAGTCGGTGGGCAATTACAAACCTTGAATGTAGTCGCTGGTCAAAGAGTCAAAAAAGGCGAATTATTGGCCACTTTAGATCCTACCGATTTTACATTGGAGGTCGAGTTAGCCGAAGCCAACCAACGTTTGGCAGACGCTCAGTTCAAACGTATCCAAACGATTTTCAAACAAAACGCCACCACCAAAGCGGAATATGATTCCAGCAAAGCCAACTTGGATCAAGCCAATAACGCCCTTCAAACAGCGCGCAACCAGCTCAAATACACTAAAGTGTATGCGCCATTTGATGGGGTCATTGCTACTGTCAATACCGAAAACTTCCAATACATAAGTGCTGCACAGGCCTTGATGCACATTCAAAATATTGATCAGCTCGATGTGGATTTCGAAGTTCCTGAAAGTCTTGTGGTTAGCATCAAAGGCACACATTCCGATTACCGCCCACGCGTCATTGTCGATGTTGCACCTAGCGAAGTATTCTATGCTGCTTATAAAGAGCATAACACCTCGCCGAATGCGACCACCATGGCTTATGAAGTCACTATGCACTTGATTCGCGATGACAACAATCAGCACACCCTACTGCCAGGCATGACGGCCAATGTGGACATTGATGTCAGCACCTTATTAGGCTCAAAACGTCACATCACCGTGCCCGTCGAAGCAGTAATGCGTCACGAAAATACCGACACTGGCAAATCCAATAGCACCGTTTGGGTGTATAATCCAGATTCAAAAAAAGTCATCTCGCGCGTTGTTGAGTTAGGCGCATTAGAAGGCACGCAAGTGGAAATCATCAATGGCGTCTCGCCTGGTGAACAAGTGGTTGCTGCAGGTATTCATAGCCTGACAGAAGGCATGGAAGTTCGACCATGGACACGTGAGCGAGGCCTATAATGGATATTGCTGCTTATTTCATAAAACGCAAAGTCACCAGTTGGATGGTAACACTTATCCTATTGGTTGGTGGTGTCGTGGCTTTTACCGACCTTGGTCAGCTGGAAGACCCTGAATTCACCATCAAAGACTCTTTAATCATCACTACTTACCCTGGCGCTTCTCCAGAGCAAGTGGAAGAGGAAGTAACCTATCCAATCGAGCGTGAACTGCAAAACCTGCCATACGTCGATAAGATAGTATCCACTTCGAAAGCGGGTTATTCGAAAGTACAACTTACCATCAAAGATACTTATCGTGCTGAGCAGTTGAAACAAATTTGGGACGAAGTACGGAAGAAAATTCGTGATATTTCCGGCTCTTTCCCTTCTGGTGTCAATACGCCTATGGTGTTGGACGACTTTGGTGACGTATACGGTGTCATGTTGGCTATTCACGGTGAGGGCTACCCTTACAAAGACCTAGAAAACTACGTAGATTATGTGAAACGTGAACTCGTGCTTGTGGAAGGTGTCGCCAAGGTGACGGTCGCTGGAGAACAAGACGAGCAAATTGCCATTGAGATTTCTCGTTCTAAGATGGCCAACATGGGCATTGCACCCAGCCAATTAGAAACCTTACTTGCTAACCAGAACAGTGTCTCAAATGCGGGTCGCGTCAAAGTCGGCAGCGAATACATTCGCATTAGCCCAACGGGTGAATTTAAAGACATTTCCGAACTGGAAAATCTGATCGTCGGTACGCCGATCGACGGTAACCTCATTCGATTGAAAGACATCGCTACCATCAAACGCGAATACGTTGAGCCGAAAACCCACATTGTTGACTACAATGGCGCCGAATCCTTATTACTTGGTGTGTCTTTTTCCAACAATGTCAACGTAGTAAAGGTCGGTAAACGTTTAGATCAACGTATTGAAGAATTAAAATATCAACAACCTGTTGGCATCAGTATGGATCCCATTTACTTCCAATCAAAAGAAGTAGATCGCTCCGTTTATGACTTCTTGATGAACCTAGTCGCAGCAGTTGCTATCGTTATCTTGGTACTCTTGGTCTTCATGGGCATTCGCTCTGGTATTTTGATCGGTATTATCCTGTTGCTAACCATTCTGGGCACCTTCATTGTAATGGATTACTTCCAGATCAACCTACAAAGGATCTCGCTTGGTGGTTTGATCATTGCCCTAGGTATGCTGGTGGATAACGCCATCGTGGTGACCGAAGGGGTATTGATTGGCATGCAACGGGGTAAAACCAAGTTGCAAGCCGCCAGCGACGTTGTCAAACAAACCAAGTGGCCCCTGTTAGGCGCGACCATTATTGCCATCACCGCCTTTGCCCCCATTGGTTTATCTCCAGATTCCGTGGGTGAATTTGTTGGTTCTCTATTCTATGTATTGCTGATTTCACTTTTCCTCAGTTGGATTACGGCCATTACATTAACGCCTTTCTTCTGTGACTTGTTCTTTAAAGAGACAATCGCACAAGGTGACACTGGCACTGATGACCAAAGCACAGAAACAATCGACCCATACCAAGGTTTTATCTTCACGGGCTATAAGTTTTTATTAGATAAAGCTATGCATTACCGTTGGATAACCGTATTTCTTTTGATCGTTAGCTTGCTAACAGCAGGTTGGGCATTCCTCCAGTTTGTTAAACAAGAATTCTTCCCTCCTTCCACTACCCCCATGTTCTATATGGATATTCAGCTACCGGAAGGCACGCACATTGACAGCACCTATGAAAAAGTCCGCGATATTGAGGAAGATCTCCTCAAAGATGATCGTATTGAGTTTGTTGCGTCCACCACGGGACAAGGGGCATTACGCTTCATGTTGACCTACAATGCGGAGCAAACCAACTCAAGTTATGCCCAATTCATTGTGCGCACCAAGACCAAAGAAGACATTCCTGGATTATTACAAGACCTGTATTTCAAAATGCAGGAAGAGTATCCTGAACTGGAGTTGAAACTTCAACGCCTACAATTAGGGCCGGCCAGTGGCGCCAAGTTGGAAACCCGCATCAGCGGTCCAGATCCAAAAATGTTGCGTCAAATCAGCGCACAGATCCAAGACATCTATCGTGCTGATGGCGGCTTGGAAAGCATCAAAGACAATTGGCGTCAGCCAGTTAAAGTTCTACGACCCATCTTTAACGATGCGCAAGCACGTCGCTTAGGCATTAGCAAAACGGAACTGGACGAAGTCTTGTTAACCAACTTCACAGGGGCTCAAATTGGCTTGTATCGTGAAGGTACGGATTTACTGCCTATCGTCCGTAAAGCCCCTGAAAACGAAGGCATGTCGATTGATCAGATACGAGATCTTCAGATCTACAGTCCGGCATCTGGCTCTTATGTGACCTTATCCACCTTGGTATCTGGTTTTGAAACCGTTTGGGAAGACCCCATCATCGAACGTCGCGATCGTAAACGTACCATCACTGTGATGGCCGATCCGAAGATCCTTGGTGACGAAACCGCTATGGCGATCTTCAGTCGTACCAAAGGTGCCATTGAAGCCATCGAATTACCACCGGGTTACAGCCTAGAATGGGGTGGTGAATATGAAAACAGTACCGATGCTCAGGATAATATTTTTAAGGCCTTACCTATGGGTTATCTGTTCATGTTTATCATTACTATTCTGTTGTTTAACTCAGTGCGTGTACCATTGACCATCTGGTTCTGCGTGCCTTTGGCACTGATCGGTGTATCAACTGGCTTAATAGTCATGAACTCAGCATTCAGTTTTATGGCGCTATTGGGCTTCTTGAGTTTATCTGGAATGACGGTGAAAAACGGTATCGTCCTGGCCGACCAAATAAAATATGAGTTAGAACAAGGCACAGAAACCTATGAGGCCATCTTTAACTCAGCGGTCAGTCGTGTACGCCCCGTTTGTATGGCAGCCATTACGACTATCTTAGGTATGATTCCACTCTTATTCGATGCTTTCTTCGAAGGCATGGCAGTGGTGATTTCCTTTGGTTTAGGTTTTGCCACCATCTTGACCTTGATTGCAGTGCCTGTGTTCTACGCCATGCTGTTCCGCGTTAAATACCGCTCTCATAAGGACTTCCAGTAGAGCATTTCTGATTCACCATCGAGCTTAGCCTGTTCACGCCAAGCTCGATGACTTTTAACTTTGCGAGTGGATTATGCATTTAGACGACATCTTAAAACTGGACATTAAGTTACTCGTCGCCTTCGTTACCATAATGGAAGAAGGCAGCGTATCTCGTGCCGCTGAGCAACTGGGTGTCACTCAACCTGCGTTAAGTAAAAGCCTACAAAGGCTACGCGAGTTGTTCAAAGACACCTTGTTTACTCGACAGGCTTATGGTTTGACGCCGACCGCCAGAGCAACGGAATTACACGATGCCATCCAGCCAATTCTAGGCTCTTTATCGGATTTAATGAGTCCCAATGCATTGGATCTGAAAACCCTAGACAGACGTTTTAAATTGCGTGTTGATGAAGGCGATTTGGAAAATTTCATCGAAGCCTTACTGGCTTCTATGCACTATGAAGCACCCAAAGTACGTTTGTCGATCAGCTCTTGGGGTGAGTCTCATTTTGAAGAAATTATTTCTGGTAATGCCGACCTTGGTATCATGCGTGTCAGTGATACCCCCAACAATGTGCGCAGTAAACTAATCGGTTATATGGAAGCCTGCATCATCTTAAGTGAAGCGCACCCTTTGTTCCAACAGGACAAAGTGACTGTGTCTGAATTATTGGATCACAAAGTGGTAACGCACCATTTACGCAGTGATCACAAAACCACCTTTACCAAAACCGAGCAAAAGTTAAGACAACGTGGGCACATTATTCAGCCATCGTTAGAAACCGACAGCTTGATGGTAGCCATGCAAGCGGTAAAACGAGGAATGGCACTGGTGACATCACGCTCTATTGGCGATTTATTCTTACAACTAATGTGTGAGAAGAACAATTTCTACCCAGTGAAATTGATCGAAATTCCTGAAGAAGTGATTGAACTAGACGAATACAATGGTCGCCATCCAATCCACATTTGCTGGCACGAAAGATTCAATAACGACTTAGCGCACCGCTGGCTAAGAGAGAAAATCATCACCTTTATGCGTGAATCCCCTTGGATGCATCCCCCCACCTAACTAAAGCGTTTTGAGAGCGCTTATTTCGCGTTTCGAGTGCTGCGAATCCACTCAAAACGCGGAATCACTTCGCCATTCACTTCAACACTTTCAGAAAACATCTCTTTTGGTCTGGCCCACCAGCCAAACTCACCATACAAAGCCTGATAAATCACCAATTCTTCTTCTGTCTCGCTGTGCTTCACCACACGTTCGACCCAATACTCAGCGCCTTTATAATGTTGATAAACGCCAGACTTCACCATGAAAACACCTCTTTATTACTAAAATACGACCTAAATTATCCAAATATTGGAAATCCAAGTCGCAAATACGAAAAAATCCAACTTACCAAGCTAAGAGAAGTAGGTAATAATTCTTTTATCAGAAACAACTAGGTTGCCCTATGTATCTCGTTCGCCCCGCTGACTTCGCTGATCTCCCAGCCTTGGAACGCATCGCCAAGCAAGCTGGTATTGGTTTTACTAACCTACCGGCAAATCGCGATCGCCTAAATGACAAAATTGCGACCTCAAAACGTTCACTGCAAGCAGACATCAACCAACCGGGAGATGAATCCTACTTGTTTGTGCTAGTAGATACCAGCCGCAATAAAGTCGTCGGTTGTTGCGGTATCGATGCCATAGTTGGTACAGATACGCCTTTTTACAGTTATCGTATCGACGAAGTGGTACATGCTTCGCCTCAATTGCAAATTCACAATCGTATCCCAGCTTTATTTCTATGCCATGACTACAATGGCAATAGCCGCTTAATTGCCCTAGTTGTCGATAAGGCTCATCAAAACCCACAAGCCGTGTCACTGCTTTCCAAGGCGCGTCTACTTTTCATGGCCCGTTACCCTGAACGCTTCACCAAAAAAGTCTTCGCTGAGTTACGTGGCGACAGTGATAAACAAGGTCATTCGCCTTTTTGGGAAGCGCTTGGAAAACACTTTTTCAACATGGATTTTAAAAAAGCCGATTACCTATCAGGTGTCAGCAACAAACATTTTATTGCCGACTTAATGCCACGTTACCCCATTTATGTTCCCACCTTACCCGATGCAGCACAGCAGGCCATCGGTGTAGTCCATGAAGAATCCAGCCAAAGTGCAGACATATTACTGGCGGAAGGCTTTGAATTTCATGGTTACGTGGACATTTTTGATGCGGGCCCCAGTGTGGAAGCGCAAACGCACCAGCTGAATACGGTCGTCAAACATAAAACCGGTAAAGTACTCAACATCAATACGACAGCACAAGCGCAGCAATACTTGATTGCTACAGGACATTTAGCACAATTTCGCGTTATCCACGCTCATGCCGAGCCACAATCAGCAGGCCTTGGAGTAAATCAGGAAACCCTAGAACAATTAGATATTAAAGTGGGCAGTCGCATTCAATGGGCCGAAATATCAGTGTAAACGTCGACAACAACATACCGAACGAGTTTGCCTTATAAAACACGAGATCAACACAAGAAATATTAAGAGGACAGCGCCCATGATGGTCATTCGCCCTATTCAATCAGAAGATTTACAACAGCTGCATCGATTGACCGAACTTACAGGCATCGGCTTTACCTCTCTGGTCACAGACGAGACTATGTTGGAAAAGAAAATCGCTCGTGCAATAGCCTCTTTTGCAAAACAAGATATCACTAAACCAACAAATGAAGACTACCTGATGGTATTGGAAGACACATCGACAGGACAAATTGTTGGCACCTGTGGCATGTTGGCCACGGTAGGCTTAGATGAGCCTTTTTACAGTTACCACCTAGGCACCATTACTCACGCGTCTCGCGAGTTGAACGTTCATAATGCCATTCCCACCTTGATACTCAATAACGACTTCACTGGCTGCAGCGAAATCTGTACTTTATTTTTAGAAGAAGGCTATCGTCATTCAAAGAATGGTCAGTTGTTATCTAAATCGCGCTTTATGTTTATAGCGCAATTCCCAGAGCGTTTTACGGAAAAAATCTTCGCCGAAATGCGCGGCGTCAGTGATGAGAATGGCGTTTCGCCTTTCTGGGAATCTCTAGGTCGCCATTTCTTCTCAATCGACTTCAAACAAGCCGACGAACTGACGGCGCAAGGTAACAAACAGTTTATTGCCGAACTGATGCCCAACAACCCTGTATACGTCAATCTGTTACCGGCAGAAGCGCGTGCGGTATTGGGCGAAGTTCACCAAAACACGCTACCAGCACGTCGATTATTGGAAAAAGAAGGCTTCCGCTACGAAAATTACGTGGACATTTTTGATGGCGGCCCAAGCTTAGAAGCCAGGGTACAAGACATACGAGCGGTACGCGATAGTCGCCTCAAAGACGTGGTGATTTCAGCAGCGATCCAACCACAGGAAGACGACATTAGTTTCTTAGTGGCCAATACCAAAATAAGCAATTTCCGATGTCTATTGGTGCAACGTAAAGTGTCCCGCAAAGAGCCAATCCAATTGACTCAAGAAGAAGCCGATGCGCTTTGCTTAACTGGCCACGATCAGGTTCGCATCGTTGAATTATCTGCCGACCCACAATCGAATAACCCTTAGGAGGCGATATGAAACAAGCTCACTATATTAATGGCCAATGGCAAAGAGGCGAAAGTCACTCCTTTACTTCTATCGACCCCAGTGATGCCAGCCTCGTCTGGCAAGCCAACGCAGCCTCAGCTCAGCAAGTAGATTTGGCCGTTGAAGCGGCGCGCCAAGCCTTTCCGAGCTGGGCAAATCGACCGTTAAATGAACGTCTAAGCATCATCGAAGCTTTTGTGGCTTTGCTAAAACAAAACACGGAACAACTGGCGCTGATCATCAGCCGAGAAACCGGTAAGCCCCTATGGGAAACCCGTACCGAAGTGGCTGCCATGATTGGCAAGTTTGCGATTTCCAAACAAGCCTATGAAGCAAGAACCGGATACAAGGAAAATGATATAGCGGGTGCGAAGGCCATATTACGTCATCGTCCACATGGCGTGGTAGCGGTATTCGGCCCTTATAACTTTCCCGGTCATTTACCTAATGGCCATATTATTCCTGCTTTGATTGCCGGTAATACGGTGGTTTTCAAGCCCAGCGAACAGACGCCGGCCACCTCGGATTTAGTAATACAATTTTGGCAACAAGCAGGCATTCCAGACGGTGTGCTCAACTTGGTTCAAGGAGAAAGAGAGACGGGCGTTGCACTGGCCAATCATGCAGGAATCGATGGTTTGTTCTTCACCGGCAGCCCACAAGTGGGTCATTTGCTGCATAAAGACTTTGCCGGTCATCCTGGGAAAATATTGGCTTTGGAAATGGGCGGAAACAACCCGCTAATCGTCTCCAATAAAGTATCAGATGAAACCGCAGCGGTGCACGAAATCATTCAATCGGCCTTCATCTCAACGGGACAACGCTGTACTTGTGCGCGCCGTCTGTTAGTCCCACATGGGGAAGTTGGCGACCGCGTATTAGAAAAGTTGATCACTGCCACCAACGCCATTCGAGTCGATCGTTTTGATGCCGATCCTCAACCTTTCATCGGGCCATTGGTATCCGCCCAAGCAGCAGACGGTTTAGTTCGAGCCTACCAAAAGTTGCTTGAATTAGGCGCACAACCTTTGGTTGCCATGACTCGTGGTACCAGTGACAGCGGTTTTGTTAGCCCTGCCATTGTCGATGCCACTCAGATTCAAGACATTTTGCCGGATCAAGAATACTTTGGCCCTTTGCTAACCGTCATTCGATACCATGATTTGGCACAAGCCATGACCATTGCCAATCACACTCAGTTTGGTTTATCGGCGGGCATTTTGTCTGACGACAGACAAGAGTACGAGCGTTTCTTGCAACACAGTCGGGCGGGCATTATTAATTGGAACCGTCAAACAACGGGGGCTTCCAGCGCTGCGCCATTTGGTGGTACAGGTGCGAGTGGCAATCACAGAGCGAGCGCTTACTACGCAGCAGACTATTGCGCTTACCCTGTCGCCAGTATAGAAGTCGACAGGCTCACTACGCCTGAGTCTTTGGCACCCGGTTTAACGCTTTAATTTTTTAACTCCTATCAGGCTCTAACACTTCCAAGAAGCAAAGAGTAAGAGGCCATTATGAATTCAGCATGCGAAGCCAACTTTGACGGTCTCGTTGGTCCAACACACAATTACAGTGGTTTGTCTTTTGGCAATGTCGCCTCGTTGAAAAACTCAGCGCAGGCATCCAATCCAAAAGCCGCTGCTAAGCAAGGCTTGGCTAAGATGAAAGCCTTGGCCGACATGGGCTTTGCACAAGGAATTTTAGCACCACATGAACGTCCACATTTGCCCACCTTGCGCAAACTGGGCTTTACCGGTACCGACACACAAATTTTGACAAAAGTGGCCAAACAGGCCCCTAAGCTGTTGGCGGCGGTCAGCTCGGCGTCCTGTATGTGGACAGCTAATGCGGCCACAGTGTCACCCAGTGCCGACACAAACGATGGCAAACTGCATTTTAGTACCGCAAACTTGGTCAACAAGTTCCATCGTTCTATCGAACATGAAACCACCAGCGCCATTTTACGCGCCAGCTTTGCCGACCCTGAGCATTTTACTCATCATCAAGCCTTGCCAAGCGTGGAACATTTTGGTGATGAAGGCGCGGCTAATCACACGCGTTTTTGTGATCAATACGATGCGGCTGGGATTGAATTTTTTGTCTATGGAATGGAAGCCTTCAACGCTTCGGCCTTAAAACCAAGCCGCTTTCCTGCTCGCCATACCTTAGAAGCGTCACAAGCCATTGCTCATCGTCATGGTTTGGCAGAATCGCAGGTAGTGTATGCTCAACAAAATCCTGACGTCATTGATGCGGGTGTGTTTCACAATGATGTGATTGCCGTCGGCAATCGTAATGCGCACTTTTACCATCAAGAAGCTTTTTTAGACAGTCACAAGATGCAACAAGACTTGCTCAAGGCGTGGGGAGATCGCCAAAGCCCACTGCATTTTATTGAAGTGCCAAGCCAAGCCGTATCGGTTCAAGATTGCATCGAATCTTACTTATTTAACAGCCAACTCTTGAGCCGTGGCGATAATGATATGGTGCTGATTGTGCCAGGTGAGTGCCAACAAAACCCAGCGGTTTGGCAATACTTACAAGAAGTTATCGCGTCTTCTGCACCTATTAATCAAGTAGAAGTGTTTGATCTGAAACAAAGCATGAGCAATGGCGGAGGCCCTGCTTGCTTACGCCTTCGGGTAGCTTTAAGCGAAGCGGAAAGACAAGCAGTCAATCCTAGCATTTGGATGAATGACCAACACTTTGAACGTCTTAACCTCTGGGTAGATAAACATTATCGTGATCGTTTAATGGAAGCCGACCTAGCGGACCCACAACTTTTGACGGAAAGTAGAACCGCATTGGATGAACTGACTCAGTTACTTAACTTAGGCAGCATTTATCCTTTCCAGCAGGGCTAGCAATAAATCGCCATACAAAGAAAAAGACCTATTCATAAAGCCATGAATAGGTCTTGAGGGGAAATATTAAAACTCTGTGTTCAAGAAAATTCTTTAAAATGATTTTTCGTTAGCTTAATTTACCCAAAACGTTATTCTTCATCAACGTAAGCAAAAGAATGGGATTCGATCACCACGCCATCTTGCACTATGTCGACGCTCCAAGTGCCATCAAAGCCTGGCATCAAACGTTTACTTGACCAGACGCGCCAACGATCACCACCAATTTCAAAACTGACATCGGCCATTTCATCACCATCAAGTTTCCAATGATGTACAACTTTACTGCCTGACATGCCACGTAAATCCGTAAAAAAATACACGCGCTGAATCTCACCGTACTCTACTTTTACCATATCACCAATATCATCAATGGGTTCGCGGTCCACCACATCCGTTGCAAACTGTGCTCGTGCCACCGAACCCTCTGCCCAAGCAGATATTGCCAAAGTTGACAATAAAGCGACCAAGGCGACTTTCATTAACCTAATACTCATATAAAATTCCTGTAAGAGTGATAAAGCAGGTTAAAAACGACAAATTGTGTTCGTCACTTTTTCTGATAAAGCATATTTAAAGGTAGACTATAATTCGGTAAGAAATACGAGAGATTTGTGTAAAATTTCAAATCTCTCTTATTTTTATAGGAAAATCAAAAGAGTAGGAAAGCGTTATTTTGACTGGCGATCGGCCAAAGGCGTTGAGAAGGTATATTCCATATCCCACGGAAAACGAATCCAAGTATCTTGGCTGACTTCCGTGATAAAGGTATCCACCAGAGGCTTACCAGCAGGTTTAGCATAAATAGTAGCAAAGTGAGCTTTTGGTAACATTTCACGGACTTTCGCCGCGGTACGACCAGTATCCACCAAATCATCGATCAAGATAAAACCTTCGCCGTCGCCTTCCACACCTTTTAATACATTTAGGTTACCTTGTTTCGTCGCAGCGCCACCCTCTTCTTGAGCGCTATAGCTAACGATGCAAATAGTGTCAATCAGGCGAATATCCATTTCACGGCATAAAATAGCAGCAGGCACTAGACCACCACGGGTAATAGCAATAATGCCTTTCCAAGGACCTTGCTCAAGCAATCGCCAAGACAAAGCACGTGCATTTCGGTGCAACTCTTCCCAAGAAACAGGAAAATCTTTTGAATACGGGGTCATCAAGGCTCCTATGCTTTAAAACAGTTATTCATTAAATTCAAAATCATCTAATAATAGATCGCCTTAACGCAAACTGCTTTCGATACGAAACAGGGTCGATCTTAAGCATTTGATAAGGACGATTTCAAGGTACTGGAAGGCTGGCTATTTTAACGGCATTGGCAATCCGGCTGCAACAAAAGTTACCCGATCGGTCAGTTTCACCAACGCCTGATTTAACAATCCCGCTTCATCGCCAAAACGCCGTGCTAACGCATTCATCGGCATAATGCCCAGTCCAACTTCGCTGGCTACCATGACCAAGTCACCTTGAAAACTCTCAACCGCTTCCATGAGTGCCGCTCGTTGCTGAGCAAAGGTGTCTTCGTTTTCCAAACACAACAGATTGCTCAGCCACAAGCTTAAACATTCCACTATGACGGCTTTGCCTGAACCACTCAATGCACCCAAAGTGCGAGCCAGTTCAATAGGCTCTTCAATCAGCTGCCAATCAGCGGGACGGTTATCTTTATGCTGAGCAACTCGCTTAGCCATTTCCTCATCAAAAACCTGAGACGTGGCAATATAACAAACAGGCTTATGGTGCTCAGCAACCAATTGTTGAGCGAATGCGCTTTTGCCACTGCGCACTCCACCTATGACTAAATGTTTCAAGCTAACTCTCGGCCTCCCGCCCCTTTTAATAACCGGATTAAGGATTTATCCAAATCCTCTAGCTCTGCCATGGCGGGCATGGCGACTCTTATCCAGCCTTCTCCCAAACGAGTGTGCACACCGACTTGGTGCAACATGGCGAAAACTTGCTCAGCATAACACTGATCAGCCAATCGCCAAGTGGTGAACAAGGGATGCAAAGCATAATCCTGCGAGTCGAAAATGGTATTGAATTTAGGCAATACTTTTTCAACAAAAGCCGCTTGTCGAACCTGTAACTTTGCTTTGGCGGAGTGTTGCCAAGCGTTATCTTGTAATGCCAAATTCACTAGATGCAAACTTGCCGTTGAGACCGGCCAGGGCCCAATCAAGTTATTCAAACTCTGCTGCCACTCAGTATGACTAAAAGCAAAACCAACTCGAGCACCAGCCAAACCAAAAAACTTGCCGACAGAGCGCATCACAAATAAACCCCTTGGCCAGTTGTCTGGATTCCACTTAGTCAGCAAACTCTGTTCGGGCTCAACATCGACAAAAGCTTCATCCACTACCAACCAAGCACCTTGCTGCTCTGCTCGCTGGATAAGTGAATTGAACAATGCCGGATCCGTCCATTCTGCCGACGGGTTATTAGGTTGAATCAGGACAGCCACAGCCCAAGATTTTTCTAGTAGCTGGTGAGCATGATGATAATGCACCACCTCATAGCCCCACTTTTGCCAAGCAAAAGCATGTTCTTGATAGCCAATGTGCGGCACATAGACGCGCTTATTATCGTTATTGAGAGCTTCGCGTTTTAATAACGGTAAGGCTTCGATGATTTGCTGACTACCTGAGGTGATCGCAGTCGGGCGCACACCGTAATACTGCGTCGCTGTCTCAAATAAGGCCGTTTGATCCGGCAGCGCCAACCAGTATTCCGGTTCAATATGAGGAATGGGCCAAGGCTCACGATTACAGGCAGAAGATAGATCAAGCCAATGTTGCGCTGCATTTTGCTGTCTCTGCCAAGCCTCAATATCACCGCCATGAGCCAAACTTGGGGCATTCAGATTAGCCGCTCCTAAAACAGCAGACATATGACGAGTCCCCATAAATACACACTTCTGTCCACCAGCTCGATCGCTCTTGCAATGTCATCAGGTCGAGGGGATCGTCCTTCGCCCAAAACCGGCCTGTCTTGCACTTGACCAAAATAAGGCGCTTTACCGCCAAGGACCAAACCAAGCGCTCCAGCACCTGCTGCCATCACAGGGCCAGCATTAGGGCTTTTCCAGCTGGCTGAAGGTCGTCGCGCACTGCGCAGCGCGGCATGCCATTGACCGCAAGCCCCATAGGTGTAAACCACCAAACGGGCTGGCAAATAATTGAGGACATCATCAGCTCGCGCAGCAAACCAACCATAATGCTGAAAGGTTTCGTTTTTATAACCCCACATGGCATCCAAGGTGTTGGCCAATCGATACACAAATAACCCAGGCACACCCGCCACAATGAACCAGAAAATGGGAGCAAAAATAGCATCGCTGCCATTTTCCAAAACCGATTCAATACTGGCTTTGGCGACGTCATCGACGGACAAGTTTTGTGTGTCACGACTGACTATATGACCAACCGCTTCACGTGCTTGCTGCAATGCGCTGTCATCTTCTGTCGCGTCCGTTGACGATGTATCAAGCTTTCTCGCCCTCATCAATGGCTCAGACACGGCTTGAGCGTGTTCTCTTAGGCTTTGCCAACCAATGGCAAAATACACCAACACCACCGACAAGGTATTATCGAGCCAAGCGGGTAACACAGTATACAAGGCCCACAACAAGAGCAACCAAGGGCCGATGGCCAAACACCAAGCCAAAGCTCCGGCGCGATTTTGTTGCGCTGGCTGAGCAGTGAGCGGCACCACAGTGTAGGTACGCACCAGATCCACCCAGCGGCCAAACCAGATCAATGGATGCCAAGATTTTGGTTCCCCCAGCAATCTGTCTAATAATAAAGCGATGATCAGAATCAGCGCATTGGTCGATATAAAGTCAAATATTGAAGTCATCATGAATATTGGTCGTTTTTCAGCAATCAGAAGATTGGGTAGAATTCTAACATCGAATTGATTTAAACGTGATGACTTGATGCCTGCCTTTCATTTAATGGTCCAAGGGACCACTTCCGACGCCGGAAAAAGCACTTTGGTGACGGCGTTATGCCGTTTGTTTGTGAGACGCGGTATTTCCGTCGCGCCCTTTAAACCACAAAATATGGCATTGAACAGCGCGGTTACCCAAGATGGCAATGAAATTGGTCGCGCCCAAGCCGTGCAGGCACAAGCCGCCAATTTAGAGCCAAACGTAGACATGAACCCAATATTGCTCAAGCCCAATACGGATACGGGGGCGCAAGTCATCATTCAAGGCAAAGCCGTCGGTAATATGAACGCGGTGGGTTATCACCAATACAAAACCATTGCCAAACAAGCGGCGTTGGACTCTTTTCATCGTCTTGCCTCACAGTACCAAGCGGTATTAATCGAAGGGGCTGGTAGCCCTGCTGAAATCAACCTACGCGCCCGTGACATTGCCAACATGGGGTTTGCCGAAAGTATCGATTGCCCCGTCATCATCATTGCCGACATAGACAAAGGCGGTGTGTTTGCGCATCTCGTTGGCACATTAGAGCTGCTTAGCCAAAGTGAGCAAGATCGAGTCATCGGTTTTGTGATTAACCGCTTTCGCGGCGACATTAGCTTATTACAGTCTGGATTGGATTGGTTAGAAGAACGCACCGGGAAACCTGTACTTGGGGTTTTGCCTTACCTGACCGGCTTTCATTTGGAGTCAGAAGACGCCGTCGCCAAGAGTCCATTAAAAGAGAATCAAACCGCCAAACTGCATGTGGTCATTCCTGTCATGCCGCGTACCAGCAATCACACAGATTGGGACGCGTTACGCTTACATCCTGAAGTACAAGTGACCTTGGTGGGCGCCAATGAGAGCATACCAGCAGCGGATTTAGTGATATTACCTGGCAGCAAGAGTGTACAAACCGATCTCGGTTTTCTACGTCAACAAGGTTGGGAAGCGTACCTAAACAAACACCTACGATACGGTGGCAAGGTAATCGGTATTTGTGGCGGTTTTCAAATGCTAGGCGAAAGCCTGAGCGACCCCTTAGGCTTAGAAAACAACACCACTGGCGCAACAGCTCAAGGGTTTGGCTTTATCCCGATGACCACAGTATTGGCAGAAGAAAAACAGCTCAAACAACGACAAGGTAAGTTGATCAAAAACAACGCCGACTTAACTGGCTATGAAATTCATTCTGGGGTCTCAGAATTCACCGCTGAACACCAAGCCTTGGTACAATTAGAAAATGGTGAAATGGAAGGCTACCACTCCGCTGATGACCAAATCATCGGCACCTATTTACACGGTTTGTTTGACCACCCTAACGCCCTAAACGCTTTACTAAACTGGGCGGGACATCAACAAAGCCAAGCTTTTGATTACACGGCTTATCGAGAAAGTGAAATTGAACGACTCGCCGACAGCGTTGAGCAGCATATGGATATCGATGAGTTGATTGAGACCTGTCGTGGGTTTAACCGGATGTAGTGTTAAGCCCTTACAACGTGACCCCCTTCAACTCCCCCTTGGAAAGGGGGAGCTTAGTAAAAAGAGCTAGGGTGGGGTTATCAATCACCAAAACCATTGGGATTCTGACTCTGCCATTTCCATGCATCACGACACATGTCTTCCAAATCCAAGCTAACTTGCCAATCTAATATGGCTTGTGCCTTATCGGCATTGGCGTAAAATTCGGCAATATCACCCGCTCGTCTTGGTTCAATGGTATAAGGGATAGGATTTCCACAGGCGTTTTCAAACGCTGCAACTACCTCTAATACGCTATAGCCCTTACCCGCACCAAGATTGTAAGCCTCAATACTTGGTGTTGATTGCTTAGCAAGCTGTTCCAAGGCTTTGATATGACCAAGCGCCAAATCCACCACATGGATG
The DNA here is from genome assembly GCF_056161265.1 of Marinomonas sp. ABL3_031. Taxonomy (NCBI): domain Bacteria; kingdom Pseudomonadati; phylum Pseudomonadota; class Gammaproteobacteria; order Oceanospirillales; family Oceanospirillaceae; genus Marinomonas; species Marinomonas sp. ABL3_031. Next base: position 212,992 of record NZ_JBSWYU010000004.1, on the reverse strand, counting down.
TAGTCTCGCACGCCAGTGCCATCATGAGTTGGGTAATCGCCACCAAACACGCTGAGTTTATCCCGTTTACCAACGGCAACTTGCGCAATATAAGGCATCAAATTATTGGGAATGCCACTTGGGTCTTCACCAATCAAACCACTTGGATGAGCGCCTACCGGATTAAAATAACGCAATAGGGATACATTCCAACGCGGATCGGCAACAAACGCATCTTGTAAGAATTGCTCGATCATGACTTTCGTTCGCCCGTATGGACTGGTGGAACTCAGCGGAAAATGCTCAACATAGGGAATAGGATTATTCTCACCGTATACGGTTGCCGATGAACTAAACACCAGATTAAATACCTGATGTTTAGCCATTACTTCCAACAAGAGCAAGGTACTAGTTAGATTATTATGATAGTAAGTCAGCGGTATTTGCGTAGACTCGCCAACCGCCTTGAGCCCTGCAAAATGAATCACTGCATCAATATCGTGCTGAGCAAAAATAGCCTCAAGCGCAGCTTTATCGAGCAAATCCGCTTCATAAAAAGTCACGGATTGATTCGTGATGGCCTGAATTCGATTCAGCACCTCCGCATTAGAATTGCACAGGTTATCAATCACAATGACCTGATAACCTTGCTCCAATAACTCTACACAAGTGTGGCTACCGATAAATCCTGTGCCGCCAGTGACTAAAATTTGCTTCATATTCATTCCCTACCTTAATCCTAAATACATAATGCAATAAATTGATATAAGATCACGCCACTTCCCGTGGTGAGGCAATGCGTTTTCCTTGATAACGTTTCAATACCACTCGAAAACGCAGAATCAAAATCGTCGCCAATAAAGTCAATCCCGCACCCAAACCAATATAAAACCCTCGCAAGGACAAGGTGTCTGACCAAGGGCTATAGTGCGACAACCAAAAGCCTAATGGAATGCTCAAGCCAAACAAGGACACAGCAAAAGCAATCATGGAAGATCGCGTGTCTCTAAAACCACGTAGTGCTCCAGTGAAAACCGTCTGGAGCATGTCTGGGAATTGATAAAAAGCAGAAATCACTAAGATACTCGCCGCCAAGGCAACCACTTCTTCATCTCGGCTATAAAGGTAAGGTATCTGCTGATGAAAAACTTGAGTCAAGATAAAACACGTAAAGACATAGCCAGAACCCAGCATCACAATCACACGAAGGCGTTTCATTACCCCTTCCACGCCCTCTTTCGACATGGCTTTGGCGACAATAATGGCCGTTACCGCACTCATAGCCATCAAGGGAGTAAACAAAATCGAGGTATAAGACAGCACAATTTGACCGCCGCCTAGCGCCAAATCACCAAAGGAAGAAATTAGCCAAGTCATGGAAGAGAAGAGTCCTACCTCAAACGCAAAGGCAAAGCCTGCTGGCATCCCCACATTCAGCAAAATGCCAAATTGACGGGTATAACGCCAAACAATATGGGTAAATAAAGGCGATTTGTTGATAAAGCGGTCATATAAGAAGAAAGCAAATACCGCAATGTACAATGACAAACACGATGCAATGGCTGCGCCTTTCGCCCCCATTTCTGGAAAACCAAAGTTCCCGAAGATCAGCACATAGTTAAACAGTATATTTAACAGCAAACCGACACTGGCAACGAATAAGGGAAAAGCGGGCCGCCCTGCCGCTTCAAATAAATTTTTGTATGCTGTCATCAAGGCTAGCATGGGCAATGCTGGCGCAAAGAGATACAAATAGGTCACGGACACTTCGCGCGTTTCAGGCTCGGATGCCATGGCTTCAGCAAACTGCGGCAAGATGATGATAGTAATAAGAACCGCCACTAAACCTAAAGATACTGATAAGCCTAAGGCTTGTGACATGTATAAATTGACCAGTTTAGGCTGTCGACCATGCAAATGACGCGTGACCAAGGGTGTAATTCCAAAGGTAACACCAATTAAGAAGCAGCCTATTGGCATCCACAAGCTTGAAGCTAACCCCACTGCCGCCAAATGCAAAGCATCATAGTGCCCCAGCATCACCGTATCCACCACACTGATCGACAACTCCAAGGTCATGGTCAAAATCATGGGGAACAGCAAATGCAGAACTTCTTTTAACACCACAAAACTCTTAAACACAGGCAACCAATCCATACAGCCAAAACAAAGCCGCTAATCTAACACCATGAGATAACTAACACCACCTAACGTATAATCCGAACGCTTGAGTATTTTATTTCCTCACTCATCAAACCTACAATCCAATTAACACCGTAGGTGGAATAAGCGAAACGCAGTACAAGGGTGTTTCACACCAAACTAAATTTCTTGTTCCCTCATCTTTCCAAGGAGAAGGCCTTGCTAATAGCTCGTTCTCTCAACCGTCAAAAATCCGTCAAGACTCAATTGTAAAGAAACACGCTTTTGCAAACACTGTCATGCTTTTGTAAAAGCGATTGTATCCCACTATCGGCGCGCATTAATCTCACTTTACGTCTTGTGCTTTGTAGAACCATTCTTTTAAAAAAGAGAGATCTTTTGAAACTCAAACAAAGTGTGCAGGTGAAGGGGTCGCTTTGGTATAGTGAGACACATAAGATTGGCGTAACCTAGCAAGGTTATGTTAGAACACTTATGTTATAAAAGAGCGACGGATCTGATTTTACAAAGCACGAGGCTTATCATACGCTTTCCGTTTTGTTATCGCCTTGTCAATCAACTGAAAAATAAAGGGTAGTAGAATCAAACTCCGTCGAAAGCAAATCCACTCGTGTGGTAATTAATTCAACAATGGAACACTTTTTATTATGAAAAAAACTCTCATCGCGACGTTAATGATGTCTTCCGTTGCCCTTGCACATGCTCACGACCATGATGTGACACTGGATACTAAAGAACAAAAACTGGGTTACAGCATGGGCACTATGTTTGGTTCGCGTATGGCGCAAAATCTTCCGGAATTAGATATAGATACCTTCATCGAAGGCTTCAAATCGGCTTATCAAGGCGAAGAACCTAAAATGACCATGGAAGAAATCACTCAATCTATTCAAAGCTTCCAGCAAGAAGAAATGGAAAAAGCCCAGCTTGAACAGCAAAAAGTGATGGAAGAGTCAAAAGCCGCATCTGACGCCTGGTTAGCTGAAAAAGCCAAAGAAGATGGCGTGATGAAAACGGATTCAGGTCTGATGTACAAAGTCATCACCAAAGGCGATGGCGACATGCCAAACGCAACTGATACCGTAAAAGTGGATTACGAAGGTTCACTCATCGACGGAACCGTTTTTGACAGCTCTTACGAACGTGGCGAGCCAATCACCTTCCAACTTGATGGCGTTATCCCTGGTTGGACTGAAGGCTTACAACTAATGCCTGTTGGCTCTAAATACGAGCTTTACATCCCATCTGACCTAGCCTACGGCCCAGGTGGCACAGGCCCAATCCCACCAAACGCAGCGCTGAAATTTGTTGTTGAATTGCACGGTATTGAAAAGGCTGAGTAAAGGCTAGAGACCTTCATTCAAAAGCCATAAAATCGAAAGCCGCTGATTTGACTAAATCAGCGGCTTTATTTGTTCACAAAAGTATTCACAGTAGAGTCAATCTGAAGCTTCAGCTTTCGCTAATTCTTCTCTCTCAGCCCAACGAACAGCGGCCCAGAAGTATACAATTGGAAAAGCGTACATCACCACACCAATATTATGACTAAACATCACTTGAGATAAACCAAAATCCATGTAGCACATCGGCACTAGAGCGCCAGCCATAGCATAGGCTCGGATACTCCAATTATCCTGATACTGTTTCATCTTAGCCAAAAATAGCTTTAGAGGAACAAGATACACTAGCATCAATGCAACAAAACCCAATATTCCAGTTAAACCCAGAGCATTTAAATATTCATTATGAGCATGAGAATGCTTCAGAACCTTCGCTGATACGATACCTTTTTGAACTAAATCCTGCTTAAATGAATAGCTTCCATACTCTCCAACACCAACTAAAGGGGAGGCCTCGAACATCTTAATAGCTGCTTTCCACATCTCGAATCTTAAACCAACTGATGACTCTTTATCGACACCTTGACCATAAAGAGCAACTTCATTTAACGCTTGATTAATTCTTCCCTCTATTCCCGTTTGCGGCACAAAAAAAGCCGTAAAAGCAAACACAAAAAGTGATAAAGCAACTTTCAACAACCGATTCTTGCCTAACAGAAAACGACTATTCCACAACAAAAACAGTCCTACTAATGGTAACGCTACCCACCCCCCTCTTGAAGCGGACATAATAGATGCTGCAATACCGCACAGACACCCTAGCAATGACAAAACTATCAAAAACACTCTTTTATTGCTAAAAAAGTACAACGCGCTTACAAAACTTAGCAGGCCAAGCATCATTGCTATGTTACCAAACATAATTGGATGCTCATCTCCATGTGCACGCCCTAAACCAAGATATATTCGCTCATATACACCAAGAAAGGCAGCACTTATCGCCCCCAATACCACCCCATAAAACAACCATTCTCTTGGACCATTTAAACGAATTAATAACAATACAATGGGTAACACTAAAATAAAGCGAGAGGGGCGATCCAGTTCACGTATGTGAAATCCATCTAAATACACAAAAAAGAACATAACTGAACCATAAAGTGCAAATATAAATATCAACTGTAAATCACTGTTATCAACACAAGACTTCGAATCTCGTACAAATAAGAAAGCTATGCCTAGTAAAAAAATTAAAGTAGCTCCAATGTTATATCCAGAGGGATAACTAAGAGAAATGACAAAAGTCAAGGAAGCAAAAAACCAAACACAATAATTAAAAAGCCTATCCAGCATGTACAAAACCTATCTTTAAAATGTCATAATCAATTAAGTTCAAAAAATATAATGAATTAGCCTTACCTGAACCCAATAAGGTAGGCAAATGAAGCTGCAACATATAATGTAAACTACATATTGTACATAACAAACCAAGTGAGTACTAAGTGAAAACCGGATTATCTTTAAAAGAACATAGCGCTTCAATCGCATTGTCGTTACGTTTTCTTGATTTTATTTGTCTTATTACTAGTGGATTATTTAGCTATTGGTTACGATTCTCGAACTTCCAACTTGACTCAATATACCTAAACGTGCTGTTACTTGGTTCCCTGATTGGTATGATTATCTTAACTTACTTAGGAGCCTATCGCGCTTGGCGAGGAGCATCATTATCATCAGAGATGCGTTGTGTAATTGGAGCAACTTTTGGTACCTTTTTATTTCTTGTGATAAGTGCTTTTGCAACACAAACATCTGTTTTTTACTCAAGAATTTGGGTGGGGACTTGGTTAATCACTTCAACATTCATGATTTTGGGATATCGTTTTAGCCTTAGAGCGCTCTTGGGATCACTAAGAAAACGAGGCTTTAATATACGCCGTGTGATAATTATAGGCGATGGTGAGCTAGGGCAAGATGTAGCCAGCAGAATCATCTTGAGCCCAGAACTAGGTATGCAAGTCCAAGGCTTTATTACTGATTCCCCGAATAAATACAAAAAAACTCTAGTTAAAGAAATACCAATTCTCGGCACTATAGAAAACATTGACGATATTGTAAATAAATACCATACGGATCAAGTATGGATAGCATTACCCCTCAGCGAAGTTAAACGAATGGAAAAAGTGCAGTCTACATTAGCTACCAGCGCTGTTACTATTCGCATGGTTCCTGATATTTTTGGTTTTCAACTTCTAAACCACTCTCTTACAGAAGTGGCCGGTCTACCAGTCATTAATTTATCAACTTCTCACATGCTAGAAGGCAAAAACCGCTTCCTAAAAGAGCTGGAAGACAAGATACTATCAGCAATGATTTTACTAATGATCAGCCCAGTCTTGTTGACATTAGCTATAGGAGTCAAACTTTCTTCTCCAGGACCAATTTTCTATCGTCAAGAACGGGTAAGCTGGAACGGTCGCACTTTTAATATGCTCAAATTTCGTTCAATGACAATTGATAGTGAAAAAGAAGGCGTAAAGTGGGGAGGTGCCAAGGATATGTCTGTTACAAAGTTTGGTTCTTTTATCCGAAAAACCAGCCTAGACGAGCTACCTCAATTTTTAAACGTTTTAAAAGGTGATATGTCTATTGTAGGGCCACGCCCTGAACGCACCATGTTTGTTGAGCAGTTTAAAAACGAAATTCCCGGTTACATGCAGAAGCACACGGTCAAAGCTGGGATTACAGGTTGGGCTCAAGTAAATGGTTGGCGTGGTGACACAGACTTAAAAAAACGAATAGAACACGACCTTTACTATATCGAAAATTGGTCATTATGGTTCGATACGAAAGTAATTCTATTAACTGTTTTTAAAGGTTTCATCCAAAAGGACTAGCAATATGAAGGCTTGTGATTTTTTATATCAACAAAAAGTAGTAATCAGCTTTATATTATTGCTCCCTATTGCAACACTCCATTCCTTACACCTTTCATTAGACTCTCAAAATTATAGAGAAGCGTTTGAATTTTATAACGAAACAAGCTGGAATTTATTTTTTAATCAATTAAAAGAAATTGAATTATTTCATCTACTTATAGCAAAGATATATCCTCAAGATCAATTGCTTTATATATTTTCATTGATAGCTGGACTTTCAATCCTACTAAAAATAATGCTTATCAATAAAACAAGTCAAAACTACTACGCCTCAATTATTTTTTATTTAACATATTACTTTCCAATACATGAAGGCACCCAAATTAGAGTATCTTTAGCGATTGGCATAGCTTATTGGGGAATATTTTATTGGACAAAAAACAAAAAAAGAATTGGTTTTATCTTAGTATTATTTTCAGGGCTTTTCTTCCACTACTCCATATTAACTTTACTACCCGCATTCACTATACTATCTAAAAATAGAAGCAAATATATAATCATATCTTGGATATTGTTAGTAGTTTTATATTTTTTAAATATAAAACTACTAACAATCATAAAAAATATCTTAGATATACTTAGCATTTACAACATAGAATATGAAAAATTATCAACCTATCTATCAAGAATAGACCCAAACAGCAAGCCATACTCTATTCAAATCTTAATTTTATTGTCATCAACACTATTTGTATACTTTATAAAAAAGAAAGAGTTAAATGAATTTCAGCATGCATGCTTTAACTTGCTCTTATTTTCTTTCTGTATCTTGGTCTTACTTTCTGGAGAATCTGTACTACAAAACAGAATTAGTCAAATATATCGATTTTCTATTATTTTCATAATACCCTTGTATTTATCAACCCTTCAAGAACATTTACCCAAGAAATGGCAAGCCAATATTATATTTACAGTAACACTATTAATATACTACTTTATTTACAACTCAAAACTAACAGATATCGGTGCAATGTCCAGGCTAATAAGTTAATTTAAAGCTGGATACCTACCCAATAAAAAATCAAAACATAAAAAAGGAAGCAATCAAACAACACGATTCCAATAGCTTTTATACATTGAAAAAAACTTAGATAATGCCCCTCCTAACTTTTTATGCTTTTTACCAAGTTTGTAACCAAAATATTTAGCAAAAGATGTAAGAATAGAAATAATAAAATAGTAACAATAACGTTTATTATAGAGAAACTTAAGCTGTCCAATCGCGAATTTAATACCCTCACCTTCGACAGAGCCAAGTTCTTTTATCATCCAAGACTGAGTTGAGTGGAAAACACCAATATCAAAATATCGCTGGAACTCTTCTATAACAGAATAATTATGAGAATGTCTGACTTCAGCGTGAGCTACATACGCCACTTTCTTATCTGACAGCAACGCTTTTGCAGCAACATATGCATCTTCACCTAGTATCAAACGCTTGGGGAAACCACCAATAGTGCGCAAAAAGTCAACGCGGTAAGCTGCAAAAGAATTAGACATAAAAGCTTTCCGAAAACCTACCGGATATTCACTCTCTAGACTTGTTACATAGCTATGTAACCCATAACTGCTATATCGTGCATGTTGCGCTAATGGATTTGCATCTGCATGAGGTAACTGGCGACCATAAGCACAAACAACATTCGAATCTAAAGCAAAAATAGAGAGTAAATTAGAGATAGCTTTATCGCCCTCTAACAGAGCATCCTGAGTTAAAAACACCACAAATTCTGTATCTATATCTTCTAATGAATAAGATCGTGTACCACCATGATCAAAGTCCTTTTGATCAATCTGATTCACTTCAAAACCAAGTCCAGAAGCAACATCACGAGAGTTGTCTAGTGAAGACGAATCAATAACCTTTACCCTGAAAGTTGCAGGTAGCTGTCCAGAGAGACGGTGCGCAGCCTCTTCCCATCGTTTGCCACCATTATAAGTAGGGACAACAATTGTAGCGTTCATTGTTTCAACTTATCTAATACAAAATTAAGACTGTCTCTCCATGAGGACGTCTGAAGGCCAATCTCAGCTAGCGCCGTTGTAGACATTACTGAATACTCTGGCCGCTTTGCAGATGTCAGATATTGATCGGTGCCAATAGCTTTGAGCTGTGGCCGTTTAACAATTAAACCTAACGCCTCAGTTTTAGCAAAGATGGTACGGGCGAAACCATGCCAGCTGGTCGGTATATCACCGGAGTAATGATAAAGCCCCCACTCCAGCACCTTCCCCAACTCATGTTGCTCACAAATTTCTAAGATAGCTTGAGCCAAATCCCCAGCATAAGTTGGGCATCCGTACTGATCTGCTACAACACTAAGCTCACTTCTTTCTTTGGCTAAACGCACCATAGTTTTGACAAAATTATTTCCATACTCACTGAATACCCAAGAAGTACGTAGAATAATGTATTTTTCACACGCAGCAACAACAGCCTGCTCTCCCGCTAGCTTAGAAGCGCCATATACCCCTTGTGGATTTGTTATATCACAAACTTGATAAGGCTCAACTGCAGCCCCATCAAACACATAATCAGTTGATACATGGATAAGAGGTATATTTAACTGAGCAGCAAAATTTGCCAATATTTCAGGCCCAGTAGCATTAACGAGAAAAGCTTGCTCAGATTCAATTTCTGCTTTATCAACCCCCGTATAAGCTGCTGCATTAATAATAATATCAGGTTGAATATCACCAACAACCGCACCAACCTGTTCAACACTAGTTATATCCAACTCGGATGAAGAAAAGGCAAAAAGTTCATGATTTGTAGGAATGGCTATATCTTGAAAACAACGACCAAGCTGGCCATTTTTACCGGTGAGTAAAATACGCATCAGACCAACTCACCCAGTGCCAGACCACTCTGATCTTTAATAGACAAAATCGGCTCAATACCTTCAGGCCACTCAATGCCTACCGTAGGGTCATTCCACATCAAACAGCCTTCGTCAGACGGATCATAATAATCGGTGCACTTGTATTCGAAGTCCGCCACATCCGATAACACAACAAAGCCATGGGCTAAGCCTGGCGGCACCCAAAACTGCCGCTTATTATCTTCTGATAAAATAACGCCAGCCCACTGACCGTAAGTAGGTGAGCCTTTGCGGATATCTACAGCCACATCAAACACTTCACCACGCACAGCGCGAACTAACTTACCCTGCGGATTCGTTTTTTGAAAATGCAAACCGCGCAGTACATTTTTACCAGAACGAGAGTGGTTATCCTGCACAAAGGATAAATCGATCCCAGCCAGTTCTTTATAGCGTTCAGCCTGAAAGGTTTCTAGAAAAAAGCCGCGCTCATCACCAAACACCTTAGGCTCAATAATCACTACTCCGTCAATATTGGTTTTAATAACATCCATCACTCTTACCTTTCATTGATAGTCTTTAAATTAGTGGCCTTTATTGATAACCATCAGCGACTTTAAGCAAATATTGCCCATAACCTGTTTTTATCAATGCTTCGCCAGAAGCTCGCAACTGATCAGAACTAATCCATTGCTGACGATAAGCAATCTCTTCTAAACAAGCCACTTTTAACCCCTGACGATGCTCAACAGTTTGAACAAATTGTCCCGCTTCCAGCAAAGAATCATGTGTACCCGTATCCAACCAAGCAAAGCCACGCCCGAGTATGGAGACATGGAGATCACCACGATTGAGGTACGCCAAATTCACATCAGTGATCTCTAACTCACCGCGTGCTGATGGATTAATTTGTTTAGCAATTTCCACGACATCATTATCGTAAAAATAAAGTCCCGTCACCGCATAGGGTGAACTAGGATTTTCTGGCTTTTCTTCAATACTAACGGCTTTACCTGCCTCATCAAAGGCGACGACACCAAAGCGCTCAGGATCGGAAACATGATAACCAAATACGGTCGCGCCTTTATCTAGAGACGAGGCTTGCTTTAATTTTTCAGAGAAGTGCTGACCAAAGAAAATATTATCACCTAATATCAAAGCCACATCACTATCGCCGATAAACTCTTCACCGATGATAAACGCTTGCGCTAACCCATCTGGAGACGGTTGAATAGCATAACTGAGCTGAAGACCAAACTGGCTTCCATCCCCAAGAAGATCTTGAAAACTGGCTTGATCTTCTGGCGTAGTTATAATCAACACCTCACGAATACCCGCCAACATCAAAACAGATAACGGATAATAAATCATCGGTTTATCATATATGGGCATTAGCTGTTTAGACGTTGCTAAAGTGAGTGGATGTAAACGAGTACCACTTCCCCCCGCCAAAATAATACCTTTACGATTTTTCATACTCGACCTTTTATGCATCTTCGCCAATACGATGTAATTGATAGTCACCGCTTAGTACGCGCTGCCACCAATCTTGATTGCCTAAATACCATTGTACTGTTTTACGCATCCCTGTCTCAAAGGTTTCTTCCGGCTCCCAGCCTAACTCATTGGCAATTTTGCTAGCATCAATCGCATAACGAACATCATGACCAGGACGATCTTTAACATAAGTGATCAAATCTTGATAAGCATTCACGCCATCCGGTTTAATTGGAACAAGCTCTTCCAACAGAGCACAAATCGTTTTTACCACATCGATATTACGCTTTTCGTTATGACCACCAATATTATAGGTTTCACCAACTGCCCCCTCGGTTGCTACTTTCACCAAAGCACGAGCATGGTCTTCTACATATAACCAGTCACGAATTTGAGAGCCATCACCATAGACGGGCAAGTCTTTACCAGACAGGGCATTCAAAATCACATGAGGAATGAGTTTTTCAGGGAAATGATAAGGACCATAATTATTCGAGCAATTGGTCACAATTGTCGGCAAACCATAGGTACGCAACCAAGCACGAACTAAATGATCTGAACTGGCTTTGCTGGCAGAATAGGGCGAACTAGGTGCATAAGGCGTGGTTTCAGTAAATAGAGGCAACTCACCTTCTACCTCATCGGGATGTGATAAATCTCCATACACTTCATCGGTAGAAATATGATGAAAACGAAACGCGGATTTTTTATCATCCGTTAAACTCATCCAATATTTACGACTCGCTTCCAGCAAGGTATAAGTACCCACTACATTGGTCTGAATAAAATCGCCGGGGCCATCAATAGAACGGTCTACATGGCTTTCCGCTGCCAAATGCATCACTACATCTGGCTGATGCTCCCCAAACACCCTATCTAATTCAGCCGCATCGCAAATATCAACCTGCTCGAAAGCATAACGTTGGTCTTGCATAGACACAGGAATAGAGTCCAAATTACCTGCATAAGTCAGTTTATCTAGATTAACAACTGAATACTGAGTACTGTTCAGCAAATAACGCACAACAGAACTACCGATGAACCCCGCACCGCCAGTTACTAAAATTTTCATACTACACTATCTCTATTAATTCAATTTTCTAATGCTAAGGCTTCGGACCAAGGCGACCTATTAAACCATGCCACAATGCACATAAATTAGCCTTAAGATGCTGCCATTTTTGAGTACGAGCCAATAACGGATAACCTATACTGGTAGCTAATGTCAAAATTAAATAATGCATACGTGCACTAAATGGCAACAACCGATCATGTAAACATAAATACAACCCATTGCGGATAATAAAGTAATGTCTAAATGGGCTTCTGATAGATATCTGTTTATTAGCAACTTTAACCATTTCATCACCCAAGTTATGCTCAATCATAACATCACCACTACCAAAGACTGGATAGCCTTTGGCATTTGCACGCCAACACCACTCAAGATCAACCCAATCGATAAAAAAGTCTTCTCGCTTCTTACCTACCTCAGTAAAAGCCTCTTTAGGGATAACCATCCCTGATGCAATCAAATGAGCAACTGGATTGAGTCCTGGCACTGGTTGAAAACGTTTACAGTAGGGCTGAAATCGTACAAAAGGCTCAACGCGCTTCCTATTTAACTCAAAAAAACAAGGCCCAACAGCACCATATTGAATACCTATTTCCTCAAGTGAATCAATAATTTCTAACATTTTCTCTGCATAATTTGAAGCATAAATCGTATCTTGATCACTTAACCAAACATAATCAACGCCAGCAGAGAAGGCATTTTGAATCCCAATATTTTGAGCCTTAGCAATACCAACATTTTCACCCAAGTCAATTAAGGTAACAGACTCTGGAAGAACATCATACAAATCATCAATATTTGACGAACCATTATCAACCAAATAAACTGGGATATTGTTCCCTAAAATTTTAGAGATAACTACTTTAAAATAATCAATATCTGGATTAAAACTCACTACAACACAAGCGAGACGAGACATTAAAACAGGCTCCCATTTTCAGGCCACACGATCATACCTGCGCGTATAACATAATAATAAAAATAACCAATCAAAGCGCTAAAAACCAGCACATTAGAAACTAATTTATTTCTCGTGACCTCCAAGCAAAGCCTATAGTAAAATGGAAAAACAAAAACTAAGCCAAACCGAAAAATCTCACTAATTCTATTTTGCAAACTTTCAGCTCCTGCAAACACACCCAAAAAAACCAGAGATACAAAAACACAATTAAAACAAATTAATTCAAAAGAATTTAGACCATCTTTAAAGCGAAAAAAAACCATTAGCGATGTGACATATAATAAAAAAAATTGTATTGAATAGGGAGCTGATGTTTCATCAAATATTAAAGCATATGACCTTAACTGATTAAAGCCGATCCAACCTGGATCTATGTACAAAACTAACATTTTAAAAACATCAAGACCACTCACTCCTAACCACCAAAGCACAATCGAGCAAGGCCAGGCCAACATAAGAAAATAGGTTATCTTTTGATTGCGAAAAGCAAATATCAAGAAAAAGAAAGCTAGAGAATAATGAAATAAAAGCGCAGCACAGGAAATGACAAACAGAGCAAGAAAAAACCGACCTGAGCTGAAAAAGAATGCTCCCAAAAAAGCAATAGCAATAGCTAAAGAAACTCGAATCCCAGTACCATCTAGTAGCACAAAAAAATATGCAAAATACAAAAACAAAGACAGGTAAAAATCATTACTAGCTTTTTTTATTAAGATTAATTTAAGTGAGACAGAGCAGACTGCAATGACAGCAAACCATATAACACTTGGAAAACCATTAAAAATTTTCGCCAACGCCAAGAAAAAAAACTCATAATATTTAATTTCCCGCCATATTCGCGACCAACCTGTAGAACTGTATCTTTTAAATATATCTTGATAAGAAAATGAATCCAAGGAGAAATATGCCGAGATAATTGTAGCAAAAAAAATCAAAAATACAAAAATGCAAATAAAACTTAAAGAACTATAAATAGCACCCCAAGCTTTATAAACAAACCCTCTATTCACATTAACTTGCATAAAACTCTCTTCACAATAATAAACTAATCTCGAATCGAGAACCAGTCCTGATAAGTTACCCCGAAAAAAGATAATACGATAAAAATCTCAGTCAACAGCAATGCAACTGCGGCACCTCGATAGGAGTATAAATAAGTCAAGCAAACACATAAAACTAAACTTAAAAGAGCAGAAAACAACAAAATATAAAAAAAAGTTTTCTCTCGACCTGTATTCAGTAAAATTTGAGTGCCAAAAATATTATTTAAAAAAATCAACAAAGGAATAATCAAAATTAATTTTAATACCCAGGTACTGTCTTGCATTTCATTACCATACAAAAGATTAATAACCCCATCGGCAAAAAAGTACACTACACACAAAATAGCTAGGTATCCTGCTCCACCTAAATAGGCAATTTTTTTTAATTTCGCGATAGCACCAGCTTTATCCGTTACTATTTTTTTTGCTATCAACGGAAACAAAGTATTAGTTACTGGAGTTTGCGCCAAAGCTAGGGCTCGCATAATTTTTTCTGCCGCAACATAATAGCCCACAGCTACTGGACCTGACACCCCCCCTAATATAACAATATTACTAGAGCTGAATAGAGTAATTTTCATTTGGGACAAAAAAACGAACCAGCCATCAACTAGACATTGTCGTACTTCCACAAAAGATGGCCTTTTAAATGACACCCTGTACTTAACATGAATCAAATAAAGAGCAAATAGTACAGATAAGAGAAAACCCAAAGCAGTCAAAATAGGCACCCAAAGGTAATCTTCAGGACCAGAGATGAAAACAAAAATACCAACGGTTAAAACTATCTTAGCAAAGACGCTTAGATAAGATACATACTTCATAGCCTCCATCCCCTGGAAAAACCAAATAGGAAAATAAGCTTGGCAAATTACCACTAAGAATGAAGCAAGATATAAAGGCCAATATTCAAAAAAAGAGGGTATAAGAAGCACAAAGACTAAAGAGCAAAAAAAACCTACGACAAGCAGCGCTGATTTAACAACCATTACATTGCTATAAATACAATTTATAGCACCTAGATCATCTCGATTAATTGAAATGTCACGAGTTGCAGTAAGGTTAAAGCCGTAATCCGACAATACGACAAAATAGTACATAAATGCGGTAACAAAAGCCAACTGACCAAACAGCTCCACCCCCAATACTCGAACTAAAAAAGGAAGAGTCAAAAGAGGTAAAAAAGTATTAATAGCTTGCATTAACGCCAAAAAAGAAGCGTTAACCAAAAAACTCTTATTCTCTGAGCTTAGCGCATAAAATTTCATATATCTTTCATAAAATAATTATTCCAGTTGGTAGTGCCAATCATTAATCCCCCATGCTCGGCACGATGACGATGCATTTTACTTTATGACGACAGCCTAGATCTACCTTTTCATAGTTTTCCCTAAGGTCAATGCAAAGTGGTTTGATGAATATGTTCTTCACGGTTTTCTTGTTTAATTCGTTTAACTATTTTCTTCACATCTTGCGATTGGTTCTTATCCATCACTAACACCGCATCTGCGGTTTCGACGTTAACCAAGTCTTGCATACCAACAGTTGCTACAAGGCGAGACTCTGAGCGAACCAAGCAGTTATTTGTGCCTTCTGCCATTACATCGCCTAACAGTACGTTCTGATTTTCATCTTTATCGGCATAATCATATAAAGCATCCCAAGCACCAATGTCACTCCAGCCCCCTGTAATCCCCCCAAAAAATGATTGGGATTTTAAGTAGAGAGTTTTATGATCAATGAATCAGGAGCAATCTATGAAAAAGTCACGTTTTACCGAAAACCAGATCATGGCGATTTTGAAGCAACATGAGGCTGGGATGTCGATCCCAGACCTTGCTAGGGAGCACAACATCAGCTCAGCCTCCATCTATCAATGGCGAGCTAAGTATTGTGGTATGGACGCTTCTATGATGAAGCGTCTAAAAGAATTAGAGGCGGAAAACACCCGACTCAAGAAGATGTATGCTGAAGAACGGCTCAAGGCAATGATTCAACAGGAGGCGCTTGAGGGAAAGCTGTAAAGCCATCTCGACGTCGAGAGATGGCCAAACAAGCCATTGTGAAGCATGGCATTTCAATTCGCCTTTCCTGTGTCTGTATGGGGATCAGTGAAACCTGTTTTCGCTATAAGAGGGCCCTCTCAGAGGAGAATAAACAGGTAGCTGATTGGTTGTTACGCCTCACACAAGCAAACAAGCGTTGGGGCTTCGGTCTGTGTTATCTGTATCTTAGAAACGTGAAAGGTTTTCCATGGAATCACAAGCGGGTGTATCGCATTTACCGGGAGCTTGAGCTGAATCTTCGCATCAAGCCTCGCCAGCGTATTTTGCGTGATAAGCCAGATGAATTGAGCGTACCGACAGCCCCCAACCAAGTCTGGTCAATCGATTTTATGAGCGATGGGCTATCTGATGGCCGCAAGCTAAGAACGTTCAATGTGCTGGACGACTACAACCGAGAAGGTTTGGCTATTGATGTTGACCTGTCTTTACCTAGTGCCAGAGTAATACGTTCACTTGAGCAGATCATTGAGTGGCGAGGCAAGCCAGCAGCCATGCGATGTGATAACGGTCCAGAGTTTATCTCTAGTCAGCTTGTGAACTGGGCAACGAATAATAGAATTACGCTTTTATTCATTCAGCCAGGTAAGCCAACGCAGAATGCTTATATTGAGCGTTTCAACCGAACAGCGCGACATGAATGGCTCGATCTTCATCAATTTGAATCCGTCGAGCACGCACAATACCTTGCCACGAAGTGGTTATGGACGTACAACAATGAAAGGCCAAACAGCGCCATTGGTGGCATTCCACCTAAATGGCTTATGAAGGCTGCTTAGGCTCTACTTTTGCCCTCTATTAAAAATGGGGGGATTACACCGAACTCCAGTTAGACAACAATCGTGCGGAACGAGCGATTAAACCGTTCGTTATTGGACGTAAAAACTGGCTGTTTGCAAATACAGGCAATGGCGCGAAAAGTAGTGCGGTTCTCTACAGTATTGTCGAAACCGCAAAAGCGAATGGGTTAATCCCTTACGAATACTTAGTGACGTTGTTTGAAGAACTTCCGAAGCGCAATGTAGAGGACAGCCTAGAAGACCTGTTACCTTGGAATATTAAGCTCTGAGATAGAAACAAGGTGTGGTTGCCCGTACGCTTACGTAACTGTTGTGCGATAAGAAATCTGTGATCCTCATTACAGACCACGATAGGATCAGCAACATCCAACGAGTGAGTGCGAAGTAGAGTTTGTTGAAGCAGACTAAACCCTTGATCCGTAAGAGGCAGACATTGTTTAGGGAAATGCTCACGAAAAAGCGGCCAAAGTCGATGACCTACACCACCCGCAAGGATAATTGGAATAATCTTCACACAAACTCTTCGTCGTTTGAAATTAACTTTATTGTCGCCAGAAGAGCCTATCAAAACCGAACAACAATAAATACATGAACCACTTTCAGTTAGCAAGATTTGCTTAACAATGTGTCGTAAATTGTCATGTGCATATTGATAACTTTTTCAATAGCAAATTCACGCTCTGCCAATACTCGGCCAGCCTTACCCATAACCTTTCTTTTTTCTGCGTTGAAGATCAAATCTTGAAAAGCATTCACTAAAGACTCTGCATCTCTAATAGGTACTAAAACACCGGTACCAGAATCTATTGCATCTCGGCAACCAGGATGATCTGTTGTGACGACAGCACGGCCACAAGCTGCTGCTTCTATTAATACTTTAGGCAAACCCTCACCATAATATGAAGGCAAAGATATTATATTTGACTGTGCAAACAAATCAGAGATATCAGAACGATAGCCCAGACATTCTATCAAACCTTCAGCTTCCCAAGCAGCTAACTGCTCTGATGTGACTGTATTATTACCTGGATCTGGGTCACCAATCAGCCAGAACCGCGCTTCAATATTACGCATTTTTAGTATGCGGGAAGCCTCTACAAACTCCTGAATGCCCTTATCTTTTAATAATCGAGCAGCAAGTGAGATAACAGGCACGCCAATAGGTTCAGACAGATAAGGATAATGTTTTAAATCAACACCAGCACCTCGTATGAGAGTCGTTTTTTCGCATTTCAAAACGCCCCAGTCAACTAATAAATCACGATCATTTGGATTTTGAAAAATGGCAACTTGATTTTTATGCGAAAATGCCGTGTGATACAGCGGATAAAGAATGGAGCGCAATATTTTGTTCTTTAAGTCCTGAGCAGAAAACAAAATCCCCAAACCCGCTACCGCCGAAACAACAGCCCTGACACCTGCGAAACGAGCTGCAATGCCTCCGTACAAATAGGGCTTAATAGTGACTAAATGCACAAGATCAGGTTCTATTTGTTTAAAAAGGCGGTGTAATGCAAAGATCGTAGAGAACTCTGTAAAAGGGTTCATCCCCTTACGTGACATATTAACAGAATGATACGTAAAACCAGCCTCAGAAAGTGCAACAGGACACTCACCCGGCGCGATTATATGTACTTCCACACCTCTAGCAAGCAACGCTAAGCCGATAGGCAGACGATGAGAGATAAAGTAATTAGCATTATTCACTACGAATACCATCGACTTCATACAATAATACCCCAAACGTGATGATACCCGGTGATCATTTTTTCTATACTAAAGTTATTCACAATTCGATCACGACTAGCGTGTTCACGTAATTTCCAAGCTTCTGGGTTATTCATTTTTTCATCTATTGCTTCAAGAATCGCATTAGATAATGCTTGAGGATTTTTAGGTGGAATAATCCACCCTGTATCACCCACAATCACAGCTGCATCACCCACATCAGTGGTAACACATGGCTTACCGCAAGCCATAGCTTCTGCTAAAACATTAGGAAAAGCTTCACCAAATGAACTAGACAAAACATGTAAATCCAAACCATTCATTACAGAGGGAATGTCAGACCTCTGATCTAACAAAAGGATATTAGATTCAAGGCCAAGCTTTTTTATCCTTTCAGTAAGACTGAAATTACTATGATTTAATTCACGACCAACTAATAAAAACTGAAGATTTGGAATAACTTTTTTAACAATTGATAAAGCTTTCAACAAGCCAAAATGATCTTTCTGCGAATCAAATCGTCCGACCATTCCCAGTAAAATTTGATCAGATGGAACTTGCAGTTCATTTCTAAAAGATAAGGTCAACTCCTTACTGGGATTATAAATTGATAAGTCATAGCCATTACCAATTACTGACATTTTTGAATTTTTGTATCCTAACTCAGCATGAACTTGCAGGGCTTCTTGAGCACAACACACAATACCTTTTGGAATTAGGCCACTAAAATACGCACAAAGTCTAGCAATAAATATCGTTGCTTTTTTTGACTTACCTCGTTCAAGTGTAGTGTGGCGAATATTCCAAAATATGTTTTCAATGCCTGCTAAACGAGCAACAATCCCACCAATTAAATCTGCATGATACATCCAGGTCTGAACGATAGAACCCTTGTTGTTTCTTAATATAAAAAAAAGTCTAAAGAGGCCAATAATAAAATTGAATACATTAGATTTCATTTTTAAAGAAACAACTTCAACACCCTGATTGAGCAAAATACTTCCATACTTACCATTATTAGTTAAAGAAACAACATAGTGTTTATTTAAAGAATCATTCATGCAGATTCTATAAAGAACGCCCTCTGCTCCGCCATCTTCTAACCCAGAAATAACATGAATTATCTTCATAATTTAGAAACACCATTAGATTTTTTTGAATAGAGACGATCATAATCAAGTGAAGAAAAAAAGACTAATAGAGTGAAAGCCCAAATATTTTTTGTATAGAACACAAACTCCTTGAAACCATAAAGCAATGTGATAATTAATATCAAATATATTAAAATCTTCCTTTTATTAACAATAAAAGGAGAAAGAGAAAACAAATATATATAATAAAACATAAAAAATGGTGAAAAAACAATCCCGAAAGAGTATATCAACCTAATATAACCAACATCAGAATGGGTGTAAAAGTAATCACTACGCCCCATACCATATCCACCCCATAAAAAATCAAATGAGTTGGGAATATGATACATACCGAAAATATTTGTTGCAAACTGAGAATCCCCGCCTGTAAAAAAAATTATTATTTCAGAGGCTCTTTTCAATTGTTCAGACAAAACCGATAAAAAAGTAAAATCGAGAAATAAAACACTAACAAAGACCAACGTCAACAATAAAAAAAACGACTTAATATTACGAAAAAAGAAAAAAAGGAGAAAAACAATACTTAATAAAAGACCAACTCTTCCAACAAATAAAGTCGAAAAAGTCAAACTAGCTGCACCTAGAAAAATAAAAAAACATGATCTTTTTGATTGAGCATCTTTCAGCAAAAAAAGTCCAAGCAGCACCCCAAACGATGTCAAAAGAGATAATTGAGATAAAGAATAAGTGAGACCTGAGGTACGAATACCAGCTTTAACCGAATCGGTGTAATTTATATATTTCAACGCCCCATTAAGATAATATATAACCTCACGAAAATCCTCACTAAAAATCATAAAGAAGACCAAAAACGAATGTAAAACTATAGAATAAAAAACAGACATTAAAATAGAGTATGAAGAATAACCCTTACCTTTCAAGTAAAAGCAAAAAAAGTATATTCCAAAAATTGATACGGGTATTCTAATAGCTTTTACTATAAGAGAAGTATCCTGACCATTAGTAGTTAAAGCAACATAAAAAGACAGAATTAAAAGAAGCATTACACAAAAATAAAAAAATAGAGAATTAGGAATTTTTTTAAATAAAAAGACGAAAGAAAAACACAGGCAAATTAAAAAAGAAATGTCAAAAAAAACAATTCCCAAAGGAGGAAAACCAAAAATTATATTAAAAACAAAAAAGTATAATAACACAACATTATCTCAAAATATTTAACATTCTATCAACTCTACTAGACCAGGTATACTTATCAGAAAAAACTTGTTTTGCAGAAGAAACAAAACGATTCAAATAATCACAATCATCACGTAAACGTTCTAATACTGAAACCCATAACTCAGCATCATCCGGATTCAAAAGGATTGCACAATCATCAGAGAGAATATCTCTAACTGAAGGTATATCCGAAGCAACAATAACCTTTCCTGAAGACAAATATTCAATTATCTTAATTGGATTTTGATACAAGCTTTGATCAACACTCTTTCGCCCATAACTATAGACCCCACTACTGCTATATGGTGCTAGCAATACATCGCATGCTGACCTAAAACTGTCTGTATCTGATGGTGCTATATGGCCATAAAACACAATATTATCACCTGCTTTGTGTTTTAAGTTGTCAATTTGATCCTGGGTTCCGCCAGCTATGTGAAACCTAATACCGGAAACCATGTGAGAAATATCCAATATCATATCAATACCACGACCTTGATATAAACCACCAACATACCCAACATCTAAAACATCACTATTATTTTCGAAGTAGCACGAAGAACAATTAGAGGCCTTAGATCCATTAAATAGGACCTCAACTCCATTACGAGGCAATAGTTTTTTTTGGGCGAGTTCATTTTTCAGAAAGTTAGAATTAGTCGTCACATACAGTTTTTCACTATTACGAACTAAACGCCAGAAAAATCTTTTTAGTCGTCTTTTATTCCAAAATGGAGAATGCACGTCATATACAACTTTAAAACCACACAAAGAAAATAACACTACGCCATAAAAGCTTCTTGAAACTACTAAGTCTGCTTTAAATAAAAACCCTATATAAAGAGACCAAAAAAAATAAAAAACCTTACTAAAAAAACCTGTATTATGTAAAAGTTTTATTTTAAAACCTTTTGACACTCCATAATAATCATAAACATCAGAGCATAACTTAGCATCACCTTTATATCCTAGTAAAAGCGTTTCAACACCTTTTTCGGAAAATTGCTCGCTCATATTAACTACATGAATACTGTTAGCGGCAAGTGAGGGAATAAAAGACGATGACTGATATATTAACTTCATTATTTAAAATACTCCAAAATCTCTTTTTCGTTCATCGAAAAGATCTTTTTATTTACAGTAAGCTCCTCTTCAGGCCACTGCCACCATCTAGATCGCTCAAGGGCTTCAGACACTCGATTATCTTTGAACCTATTACTTATTTTTTTTGCAGGTACACCTCCATAAATAGAATACGCAGGAATGTCTGAAGTTACGACACTACCCGCCGCTACAATACTTCCTCGACCAATAACTACTCCTGACAATATAACAGCATTTGTACCTATCCACACATCGTCTTCAATAATGACAGCGCCCTTTGAATATATATCTTTAAACACAGACTCTCCAAAAAGGTTACGATGAATATAAAAAGAAGTTACTCGGCTATAGTTGTGACCATACTCCTGAATAGTGACCCCAGGAGCAATTGAACAAAAACTTCCAATTTCTATATGATTAATTTTGGCTGTTAGCTTGGTACCAGGCCCCATAATGGCAGTGTAGCGACCAATTGAAACTTTATTCGAGCAGCTTACTCCAGATGCAATCTTGGCACCTTTACCAATTGAGCTAATGACATCAAATGCAACATTACTATTTAAGGCAATAGAAACTTTTCTTACTTTTCCTCGTAGGACTTTAGCTATTCTTTTAATCACATGATCACCTACTATACTTGATAATAATAACTTTTATCTAAGTCAGAGTGCATTCCTTCTAGCTTTTCAAAATCGACCTCGCTAGCTTCACTAACGAGTAATGCATGTCCAGCCTCAACAACATTTTCCATGTATTCAACACCAGCACTTTTGACAAGTATAACCTTAGCACCAAGAAAAATTGACTCATATATTGCTGCACTATTTACACCAATAATGTAACGACTCTCTGCTATACTATAATATAAATCAGTTTCGCCTTCATCTACGATTATGTTTTCCTTCAAACTTATGTCATATAAATCAGGGATAACAGATTGCCAATTAATACGCTCCTTAGGGTGAAGTCTGTAAACATAATAGTAGTTGGGATGTTCCTTAATCATTGACAGTAAAAATGAAACCAAATCCTTAACATTTCCTGGTTGAGAAATAATCAGAACTTGTTGTTTTTTTGTTACACTCAAATATTTATTGATTTTTTTTGTCAAATATGGATAACCATAGCTTTCTAAAGCAACCTGATTGGTAGGTAGATCTGTTGAATCTTCCCAGTATTTTCCAAAGAGTTTAATCTCATCTGGGAAATAAGGTACAACTATAGATTCAGGGAAACTGTAGCCTAAATGAAACTTTCCCATTACACCATGTTGAAATTCTATCACCCTGACACCCATATCTTTAGCTGCACTAATAAGCCCCTCTTTGCCATAAGAACAAACAATATATATAGATGAACATTTTCTCCGCTTCAATAAGCTTTTATATTTTACATATTGGAAATCAAATTCAATCATTTTTTCTAAGAATAAATTATTCAGATTCAACGAAAAACCAAAATTGACGTAAATATAACTTTCTAAAGATCGGATTTTATTTTTCAAGTCAGAAGATAAACCTCTCCTAAGAAACTTCAACTTCATTTTATAAAAAAAATCATACCGGATTGAAGTAGCAAAACTTCTGAAACTGCTAGCTTTTTCAAAATGTTGACCTTTATGCCCTATATCGACAACTTCAAAACTTATAGAAGACTTTTTAAGCTTTTCTATATAGTCGAAGGTAAATGGGTCAATATAATTATCGGCGTCAACTCTAATTTTCCTAGAATTCTCAAAAATCAACACATCTACATCACGACTTCGATTAAATGATGAGAAAAAAATACCTTCATATAATAGAGAGAATAGACGCTTAACAAGATTAGATCGATTAAAACTATCACTTCGTTTCTTAATCTCACCAGCACTTTCTAGTATTGAAAAAAAAACTTTAAACCTAACAAGTCTCCAAGGATAAACTCCATTCTCTATTATATCAAAAAGTTCTAGATCTCTTTCCATTTTTATAAAAATTTTATAAAATCTTTTCAAAACTTCACCTTAGACTGTAAAAACATTTTAATTTTTTTCTATATAAAAAAATAGTAACCAGAACAAAAAGCAGATAGAGAAATTTAAAATAAAATAAATAATTTTCAGGTATCACCAAGATAAATAATACTGACAATAAAGATACTAGAAATAGCTTCATCTTATGGAGAGAAACTGTATAGATACCTAGCAAGTATTTTGATACAGCATAACCTAGAAATGCCATGATAAAATAGGAAGATAGTGTGGCATAAGCCGCTCCTAAAACACCATAACTTGGAATAAGAAAATAATTGAGAAGAACATTTATAAGAGCACAAAAAATGCCAATAATGGAAGTGTATATTGTTTTTTTACTATAGCTAATTCCTCTCCCCCACATTTGCCAAAGAATTATATATAAGGTAGAGGACAAAAGTACCGGAATAAGCTCGCCAACGCCGTCATAACGTTCATTTAAAAATAACTGTGAAACATCACCTAAAAAAAGCATAAGAAAAATAACAAAAAAAGATGAAAACAATAAAATATATTTAACATCTCTATCAAGTAAGTTATAGTTTTTATTATTCATATATGAAAAATAATCAGGATTCCATCCTTTAGAGAACATAACAAATATTGTCCATGGAATCATACTGATAGCGTAAGCAACACTATAAACTCCTGTTGATTCAATGCTATCATACTTACTCAACATAATTCTATCGATCTGGGATAGAATGAATCCCGACAAGCTATATGGTAACAAAAATACAGAGTAACCAAATATATACTTAACACTACTCATTTTAATCGTAAGTTTTAGACTAGATCGTATTTTCAAAAAAGCGAATACAAAAAAAACACTCTCAGAAACAAGCACACCATAAAGTAAATATAAAACATCTTTTCCAGCTATAAAAAAAACCAATCCAAAAAAAACTGTCAAAATTGATTTTAAACCTGTTACGAGGCTATACTCTCTACTCTTTTTCATTGGAATTAAAGTTTGTGTGTATACTCCAAAGAAAATTTGCGCTGCTACAATAAAGAATATGACATTTCCATATTTTGAAAAATTAAAACCAAGCACATCACTTAAGGAGTCAGGGTCTAAAAAAGAAAAAAAGCCATAAAAAGTCAGAAAAACGAAGCTCATCAACCATACAGTTGACGACAGAAATGCTTCTAAGTCAACGCCGTCCTCGTAGTAGAATCTTGCCACAGAGGAATGTAAATTTAGACATAAAAGCACTCCACCTAAAGAAATATAAGACATTAAAATAGCATATAAGCCATAATCTGAAGGTGAAAGGAGGTATGTATAAAAAGGCAATGAAACTAACCCAATAGCCTTTATAAACACTCCGTTTAAAAGATAACGAATAATATGTTTCAAAAATCAACATACCTTAAAAATCAAGTTATTGGGCATAAATCTAATGATTCGGATCGAGTTTCATTTATGAAATCAAGAAATCTTTTAATAAATACTTTATGGATTGAAGATGCCTCATCATATTCTGTTAAGTCACACGATCCAGATTGCAACAAATTATTGAGAACTTCACCAGTAAGTTCACTTTGGAAATAGACAATTCTTTCTTCAATGATCTCCGATTCCTTATTACTAATGTCATTAATACGATACCAACCAGACGACTCATCAATAAATATATTGAACAGACCACTAGAAATCGAAATCTGCATCGGTGACTTTTGACTAAAGCTATTTAGTATGAAATTGGTTTTATTTGAAAAGCCTGTAATTGCACCTGTAAACTCAAAGAAATTGCTCCTTTTACTGACCTTTATAGTTGAATCAACAAGAGCGAGAGAAAAATCAAAGTTATTGTCACCGCTTAAAAAAGCTATAAGGTCTACAAAGTGTAATGAGTTACAGCCTAACCCCCACCCCCCCCCAGAAACTGAGAAGTTTATTTCGTTACACTCTCTCATTTTCTGCTTTAATTCTTTGTATAGAGGGAAACAGCGTCTTGGATGATTAACCCAGCATTTCGTACCTGCAACTTCTAATATTTCTTTGAACATTTCATAATGTAGCGGATTTTGAAAAAGAACTTTTTCTAAAATAAGAAACTTTACTCGCTTTTCTTCAAGCAACTGTCGCGATACCTCAAATCTTATATCAGAATTCGTAGCCACCACTGCTAAAAAAATATCAGCAGATAACTCAGACACATTATCTAAGAACGCAATCTTATTGTCATATTCACCAATCTCGCTAAGGCGAACCAGCACATTTGCTCTTGCGGCTGTGTTAGGTTCAACTACTTGAACTTCCATATCTGAATTAGACTTTAGAAGCCCTTGCAAATGCCTACTACCAAGTTGGCCAGCCCCAATTATCGCTAATACATTTGTCATCTTAGTTCTCTTTACTAGGTTTAATTTGGCCGACAGCTCTTCCAGTTACTTCAGTTTTAAGATAAGAATAATACTTCTCCATTTCGACAAACTTTTCACCTTCTAAGAATTTACCAACTTCCCACATATTACTTTCAAACCAAGACCCAGCAAAATGAAGAAAGTAATTCGAATAAAGAGAAGATTCAATACATTCTCTAATTAATAGCTCATCATACCTACCATGCTTATATAAGAAAGGATACTTCCAGGCCACTTCATATACCCAAATAGCCTGAAATCGATAATTAAACCAACTTACTTCCCCCCAGTTTAAAAACTCATAATTCAAATGTGTTTGGTCTCCGCCCCCAGTTATAGATGATGTGTTTCTAGGATATTTATGAAACCATTTTTCCATTAGATCACTGTGTTTTTCAATATTAAACACAAAGAAACCTGCACAGAAAATATCGTTTTGTGGCGCTAGATCGTGGTATTTATATAAATTCTCTGTGGATATAAAAAGGGCTGAATCAAGAGGATAGTCATGACTATAATGCGTATGCCTCAAAAAAGCTTCCCGACGTAAAGTTTCATCAATAGGCTGTGGCAATCCCTTTCTCAATGAAACTAAGCCTATGGCATTTTCATCGTATCCTTCGAATACATTTGGGGCAAAGGGGTTGATTAATATGTCCGTATCTAAATAACAAACATTGTTAATGAAGAAATCTAGTTTTCTTAAGCGACTACCCAATAGAAGCTTTTGCCAGGTAGCCTTTTTCCAGTTTTCATGCTCTTTGTCAATTAAGTCACCAGTTATAACAATAATTCCTAGATCATTATTTTCGCAATACTTCTCCCACAATGGAAGAGCCAATCTTTTCCATTGACTTAAATACTTATCACCTATAGCGATTGTCACAAGATAGTTGAAACTGCTTTTAGACTCCCTAATAACATCTATGTTATTTTTATCTGTTAAAACCACTTTATTAAACCTCTATATTTTTTAAAAATTTCACTTTTAAATATAACTCGACAAACTAAAATAAATCAAAAGCAAGCCCCTTCAAAAATAACAATCACTTTAAATCATATAAAACAATATCTAATTCGGCGTAAATTCTTTCTATCTACGTTACACTGTAAAATCTAAACAAAATTTAGACTACATTAACCAGAAAGCTTCCCCTTAGCATCAATAAGGATCAAGCAGTAACTTTCATAACTCTTGATTTGCAATCATTTCAAAAGCAGAAATTTTATGTCAACCAATAAAGACAATAAAAATAAAAAGCTTTTATCCACCAAGGGCTTTTAAATACGGATCATGATTACTATTAATAATCGATAAAAAGCTACTATCTCGTTTTGCAACAGCAGAGTAGAGACCTGGATGAAAGTTTTGATGAAACATTACCCTTTTACCAAAGTCTTCTTTATAGACCCCTTTATGAAGCCCTTCTGTATCAAAAATATAACAAGTGCCAGCGGGACCAATTGCTTGAAAAATCTCATATATATGTTGCACTTTATTTTGATCAATATATTTTCGATCATAATGTGGCTGCTGATAAATGTGGCTTTTAAGACAATATTCCATATGAACCGAATCAGACCCAAGGTCTTCAAGTAAAATCATTATAGATACTTGCCTATATGTATCCGAGTGATAGATCTTAGACGGAGGCGATTTTTTATTAAATTTCTCCATACTACTTTTTATAATACTTGCTTCTTCTCTAATAAGAGCCTGCCTTCCATAGTAGGCAGAAATAAGTTCAATAAGCCCACTTTTTTTATACAAGCCTAATACTGCTTCGTGGTCATGAGGCACTATTTTTTGCTGATCTAAATCTACGCTATCTTTTAAATTTACTAGCTCATCAATATTGTCTAACTGAATTTTCGCTATACCCTTTTCTCTAAGTTCATTCAAAGCACTATTGGGGCAGCTCGAATTTAAAAAAATTGAATCTAGTTTAGAGTCAGTTTGACAAGAGCAATATTTTTTAAAAAGTAGCCTTCTATAAATAGAAGGCGCCTCTGTCAAAAACCGAGATCTTGGAGAAAGCTTTCCTGGATCATGAATCAGCATGCCGCTAGAAAGCCTAATCGATCTAGCTAGCTGCTTAATTCTCTGTAATGGTGTAGGCTTGAAATACAAATCCATATAGATCCCTCACATATTAAAGGTTTCATTTAGAATATAAAAAAATCATTGCATAACAGTTTCATTTAGATAAATATAACAATAGCTCTTAAGTTTCATATGAAGTGTTTCATTTTCTTTTGCCGAGCTATAAAACTACATTTCTCTCTTCCTTCTTGTAAAAAACACGCTGACAAGTTTTATATTTATACGCGATACAATTAGCTAGGTAATAGCGCATTGACAAACAGTAAATTAACAAGAAAAGTGTTAATGATAATTTTTGAAACACCAAAGGACTAATGTTAAGTATATAGCGCCCCCAGATTAAAAACCTTATCAAAATAAGGGAGTTTTCTGAATGACATTCCAATGGAACGGTTCCTCAGCAGTATGAAAAATGGATAGCACTAACTGTTATCTTTACGTATCAGAATAATAACGAAAAATCATCCACTATACTAGAGAATATGCGAATAAGTCGGTAACATGAGACAATCTCGCCAACTCAAGCCTCTTGCGATCACTACCAACCATGAACGAGCTTTCTTTCGCCGATACCGGATTTACCTGCAAACGCCGGTAATAGTCTTCGCCCCTATCCTTTATCTACCATGTTGCGTATTCATTTTATGCAGAACTATTACAGCATGGGGTACCCAGCGATGGAGAACGCTCTTTACGAGATTACCTTTATGCGGCTGTTTGCTGGGCTATCCTTAGACAGGGCGATACCCGATCATACAACCATTATGAATTTCAGGCACTTATTAGAAAAGCATAAGCTTGGACGAAAACTATTTGAAGAAGTACACAAATGGCTGTCCAATTCAGGCATCTACTTTAAAGGAGGCACCATCGGGGACGCGACTATTATTGATGCCGCTAGTTTGACCAAAAATAAAACCAAATCACATGACCCAGAAATGCATCGTAAGCGTTTAGCAAATACAGGCAATGGCGCGAAAAGTAGTGTGGATCTCTAGAGTATTGTCGAAACCGAGAAAGCGAACGGGTTAATCCCTTAGCGATGTTGTTTGAAGAACTTCCAAAACGCAATGTAGAGGACAGCATAGAAGACCTGTTACCTTGGAGTATTAAGCTCTGAGATAGAAACAAGGTGTGGTTGCCTGTACGCTTACTTTGCACTTGGAAACATACTACGAGTAAATCAGATGATAAGGTCTGCACGGGGGTAATCCGTCTTGATGAAGGGAGTTGGAGCTTTAAAGCCTCCAATTAGGAAGCAAGACACGCTAAAAACTGAGATTTTAGGCAAATTGAAAAGCAAATCAAGTCTGCAGTGATTTAGCGCTAAATCGCACGTTCCCTAGGCGACAACTACCTTGAAAAACGCCGCTACAACTCTCTCTTTAAAATTTCGAAAATTTTATTAGATACATATTCATTACCCAAAGAATTAAAATGATGACCATCACTTATGAAAGAAGCTTCTTCATCAAAAGAGTCATAAAAATCTTCTAAATAGCCTGACAGAAAAACACTTTTAAAAAGCTTATTATACTCCCTTATTGCAGTTTCGACCATACTATTTTTTTTAGATAGCTCAGAGCACGCGGGGGCTATAGGAATAACCAAAACCTTTTCGAAGCTTAAGTTTTTTTTAATATGATTCAGATTTTTTAAAAACTCATCCTGGCTGACATACGATATATCTCTGAAAGAGACTATTTTAGAATAGTATTTTTTTATAAAATTATGGACAACTTTACCTAAAATAGGAGTTTTTTTAAACACATTAACTTCCCACTTTTTCAATGCTCTAGGATAACAATCTACTATCCCTATCTGTAAAACAATTATTTTCACTTCATATGCTTTCAAATACGCTTCTATATCTTTCTTTAAAGATCCACTATCTCTACCTTGTTTTATATCAAAATAGCATAATATATCTTCTCCTCTAAGCATTTCTTGTACTTTGTATGGCCAAGAAGAATGAGCAGGAATATATTCAGGAAGAACCCTTGCAGCCCCTAATGAATCAGTTATGAATAGCACACCTGAACATTTTTTCAATTTCTCTCTCCTAGACATCAATTACTTTATTAATTATAGCCTGCCATCTCACAATATATTTTCACATGACGCACATGATCATTTAATTTGCACAAATTCACGTATTCACTATTTAAAAAAGCCGCTACCTGCCTATAGAGTCCTGGTTTGAAGTCAATATCAAGTGCATCATCTAATTCCAAAAACTCTGATCTTACACTACCCAACTTCTGTAATTGCAGTTTTTCCATAGGTCTAAAAATAAGCCTATAGTTGCTTGTGAGAACTTCGACACTCCAACGTCCCGGAGCAACCCAATTACCATGATATGAAAACAAGGCCCCAGACTCTGAAACGCCAGCCCCAGAGTAGTTATGAGATCGTTTATGCCAGTCTACTCCACCGTTGTAGAAACAAGATATCTTTTGGGGGAAGCCACCCAAAAAATAAGCCATGTCAGCAACATGGCTAGTATTAGCCATAAACCAGTTTTCTTTTACGAGGGCTCCTTTAGGATTATCTTTAATTACATGCCCCCACTCAGTAAGCTCAAAGTTAAAACTCTTAACCCCACCATCTTCCTTAATGAGCTTTTTAGCCGTTTGGGCTGATGCATAGAATCTTCTATTATATGCAACATATACGCGAGCACCTTTAGAAACACAAAAATCAGAAACACCTTGTATCTCATCTAATGTTAATCCTCCAGGCTTCTCCACTAAAATATCTTTAATACCGAAATTTACTAACGCTTTGGTCGTATTTGCCAATTGTTCAATTCCGGTAGCGACAATTGCGTGACTAAAGTCGTTCTTTTCTAAAGATTTTAAGTACGAATCTATGCCCCCTGCAGCAACCTGCACACCGACTTCCTGACTAAACTTATCTGCGGACTTTTGACTACGCCCAACTACACGAAAGTCAATATTTTGGGCAACAAGAACCTTAACATACTCTTTTGCCATATTTCCTGAGCCGACTATTAAAACCACCGATCACCCCACTTTTTAAGTCTTAAAAGCTAATTACTAAATCCATCATCTACTATGATATTTTGAGCTGTTACATAACGTGATTGTTCAGAAAGTAGAAAAAGAACACTGCCTACTATTTCCGTTGCTTGTAACATACCTACACCATTTGTTTTCTCTTTATATGCATCTAAAAACAAATCTGGTTGTCCATCATAAATACCACCAGGGCTCACACAATTAATACGAAAATCACTATTTTTAACATAAGAAACGACATATTTATTTAAGTGAATAATCGCAGACTTTATTGCCGAATATTCCACAGGCATTGTCATTTTTGTATTTTCATATATATCAAATTTTGGAGCAACTACTCCATAAATAGACGCTATATTAACTAAAGAAAAAGGAGCTTTTGTTTTTAAAAAGTACGCAGCAGCCTGTTGTGTAAATAAGAACATACTGCCTAGATGCATTGATAAGTTTTCGTTAAAGCTATCTAAACTAACGTCGAAAAAATGCTTTCCATATTCCTTATTTCTCGGATATGTTGAATTTACAGCGCCATCAAGCTTAAAGTCAGAAGTTGAAAATAGATTTTTTACACAATCCTCATTTGTAATATCAAATTCCACCAAGGTAACTTCTTTGCTATCAACAATTACCCCCTCCGAGAGCAAACGTGTTTTCATGGCCTCAGTGTTTAAATCAGCAGCGATGACTTTTGCCCCCTGCTGCAAAGCTTCTGATACAATTTTTGAACCCAATAACCCTCCAGCTCCTGCTACTAATAATGTTTTATTTTTTAATAAGTTATCCATTATCTCTGGCCTTTCAAAATAGCTTCTGCGAGCATAAAATCATAGATATCATCAATATCAACAGCCCGCTCTTTAGGAACTTCTATGCAAGCAACCTTCCCACTAAACAAACCATATTGCTTAAGTACAAACTCCGTAGTTGTAGCATAAACGACTGTAGTTATATCGAAAACCTGAGGAGTATCTTGACGACGACTAAAATCCTTTTCAGGCCCCACAACAAGCTCAACGAAGTTCTGTGAACTCTTTTTAACCATGTTAAAGTATGGACTTCTACTAGCAGGGGTTACAGAAATACAAATATCCGCATTAGCTATTACACGCCTTTCAATAGCATTCTCGACATCTTCGACACTTCGTAAAGGACTGGTGGCTGGTAAACTGACAAATCCTTCAAACGAATTATATTTTTTAGTAACCCATTCAACTGCGTGACGCCAGGATAGCCATTCAGGACTTGTATCAGAAGCCAGTTCTTGCGGCCTTTGAATAACAATCGCACCATTAGATAAGGCAATATCGGCGATATTTTCATCATCTGTGGATACAAATACCTTATCTATCGAAGAGCAGGCTTTGGCCGTTTCAATCGAATATTGTAATAGGGGTTTATTTAGTAAAGGCTTGACATTCTTTCCTGGCAATCCTTTCGATCCACCTCGAGCAAAAATAAAAGCATAGTTTGACATAATTTAGCAAAACCCTCTCGGTTTAATATGTAATGATTTAATACCTTGGATTAAATCAACAGTTTGATGAGCCTCACCTAACTGAATACAAGAATGAGCTTTACCATCTATGCAATTAACAAAATCATTTACCATATTCAGGTACATCTGATTTTTGTCCCAATTCAAGTCACTGTAAAGGACTGTCGTTCCATCTTGCTTTATGAGCTTTACAATGTTATCTATCAGATCCCACTCTAAAGCCCCCTCACTTCCGACAAATCTACACTTCCTATGAGCTTTGCGCTGCAACATATCCATATGGACATTTATCACAACCTTTTCATCGTTCCTCAACACAAGATCAACACAATCTTCGACTTCCAACCCTAACTCTTCACTACACCTTAAAACAGCATGCTCTAGACTTAATGAACCAAGTAACCACTGAACATAATCTAACTCATGACTTAGCTCTAATAAGGCCCCCCCCCCTAAACTTTCTTTGGCAGAAACACATTTTCTATAATCCGAATTTGGACGCCAATAAGGAAGATACTGACCTATCTCAATATGAGCATTATATAGTTTCCCCACAACGCCTTCGCAAAGCACTTGTTTAACACACTTTGCCGAAGGTAAATATCGTAAGCAATAGCCTACCGCGACAGGTGTCGAATACCTTTGCGCAGCTTCTCGCAATAGGAGAGCATCAGAGGAGGTTACTGAAAGAGGCTTTTCTATTAACGTTGGAATACCAGCTCGTATTAACGGGAGAGAATGTTGAGCATGAAACGGCGCAGGCGATGCTACAATAACTAGCTCTGTATCAGCTAAAAGGAGTTCCTCGACCGAAGAAACAAACATATCACAGTCATTTATTTGTTCTTCTGGTACTCTCCCGCTAGCAGACATAGCGAGCAATTTACTTTTTGGAAAGAGTCTCTTTAGGTTGTTGCGATGTCTTTTCGCAATATTACCTAGACCAATAACAGCAAGCGTACGCATAGATCATTCCATTTCCAAGGTATAGATATCTGATTGAGCTCGGTTAAAATCATCCATTCGCCCAATATCTAGCCAATATTCATGGATTGGGAACATTAATATATTATCTCGCTCGTCCATGTGTTTTTGAAGTAACGTGGGCATATCTATTGGATAATTTTTAGGAACAGATTCTACAACCTTAGGTGAAACGATATAGATTCCAGCATTCACAAAGAAGCGCTGTACGGGCTTTTCCTCCATACTTTTAATTTTATCGCCTTCTCCAGTAATTACTCCGTAAGGGATTTGATATTCATACTCTCGAACGCACATTGTCGCGTCTGCATTATTTTCTACATGAAAATTCAACAAACGTTCAAAGTTCACTTTTGTTAACACATCACCATTCATCATAATTAACGGAAGATCTTTCGGCATATCATCAGGCAATAAACCTAATGCTCCCCCCGTTCCAAGAGGGGTTTCCTCATGCACATAAGAAATACTAATTCCAAATTTACTACCATCCCCAAAGTAACTTCTTATTTGGTCTGGCATATAATGAGTTGATATGTAGAACCTTTCAAACCCGAATTTTATAAAACCCTTTAAAATAGTCTCTAAAATAGGCTTTCCGCCAATTTCAAGCATTGGCTTAGGGCAATGATCAGTAAGAGGTCTAAGCCTTGTACCAAAACCACCCGCCATAATAAAGACAGGATTTAAGTGTTTTGGCTTATTAACTAAAGCATTATGGAGAGTTTCTAACCCTATCAATACGTTATTAGAGTCAATTATCGGAATAAAAAGAAGGTCTTTTTTATTCATAACCTTAATAATATCTTCCCGATTAGTACCTAATGTAACGGTAACAGGGTGCGAATTCATTACTTCTTCGACACTAGAGTCTAAACCTATACCCCGCAAGAGCGCTCGCCGTATATCACCGTCAGAAATAACGCCTTTTAGTACATATGACTCGTCAATAACCAAAGCAACACGAAGAGCTTCTTTATTTATTACTTCAAGCGCATCTCTTAAAGTATTACTTGGCTCAATTAATGCCTCTTTCCAACTATTCTTCATAAAAAGCCTACAAAAAAATTCAATAATCACGAACTTCAGTTCGACACGAATAACACAGCTTATCTGGACCAACATCTTTAACTATTGATGCCCCAGCGCCAATTATGCTGTTTTCCAATATTGTAATTTTTTGAATGATTATGGCTCCAGCACCTATAAAAACAGAGGAACTAGTTTCCACTTCTCCACAAAGTGTGGCCCTAGGAGCAATATGATTATAAGGCCCTATCCGACAATCATGCTCGACTAGCGCTCCTGTATTTACAACACTGTGCCTCCCTACAATAGCTCCTGTATGGATAATTGCCATCGGCAAAACCTGAGCACCTGCCTCTATAATGGCAGAAGTAGAAATATAGGCGTTATCAGCTATAACCGTTTCAAACCGATAACCATGCTTAATAAAGTATTCATTAACCTTTTTCTTAAGGTTCGATTTCGGAGTCATGCCAATACCATTAACCAACACAATTTGATTTTGATCATAAGAAAGCACATCATCATCTTTTCTGAGGTGCGTAATGCCTTTAAAGATTGACCGCCCTTCGATATCATTTGGGCTAATTACTGAGACAATCTCCCTACCTTGAGAGAGCAATATCTCAGCAAGCACAGCTGCGTGACCACCACCACCTATAAGTATAATAGGACATGCCTGCTCATTCATCGATAAGCTCTCCAGCTTGGTAGTATTTGCTTGCTTTGCTGCCTATAAGCTCCCAGTAACGATATGGAGAAATCCCAGTACCTGGACGCTTAACCGTTAAGTTTGCCTCACTTAATTGATCACCTTCTTTGATGTCTTTTGCTGCAACAAGACTTTTTCTAGCAACAGCTTTATTTTTAATTTCAGAGACCGTTGGAGTCTTAACCGATGAACCAAGCGCAGCTTCTACTTTGCGAATTGCGCTGACCATTGCTTCAAGTTCTTTTGGCTCTATAGAAGCTCTATGATCCGGCCCTTCCATGGTTCTATCTAATGTAAAATGCTTTTCGATTAATGTCGCACCACGCGCCACAGCGGCAATCGGAATCACAATACCCTCACTGTGGTCTGAATAGCCTACTGGCAAGCCAAATGCGCTACCAAGTGTATTCATTGCATTAAGGTTTATCTCTTCCATTGGAGCAGGGTACTCTGTTGTGCAATGCAAAATCGTTAATTTATCTTTCAGAGCTTCCTGCCCCTCTCTTGAACCATAAGCTGCTTGAAAAGCACCAAGAGTGGGAACTTCACCCTTACCAGCTATGTAGCCAAATGCAATCACTCCCAGTACATTTTCAATTTCAGATAAAGTAGCCATACCCGTAGAAACTATAAGGTCACAGCCTGTTCGAGCATGCTGCAACACCAGAGGTGCATTAGTGATCTCACCAGAAGGAATTTTAAGACGATCTAGCTTCAAATCATTGACTAAAAAATCCAAACTTTCACCATCAAAAGCTGTTGATAAAAATTCTATTCCCAACTCATTGCAATAAGAAACAAGCTTATGATGAGCTTCATAACTTAACTCTAAACGACTCAACATAGCCAACTGAGATTCTTGCTTACCCGTATTAGCAACCTGATAATCGGCCTGAAAAGCCTCCGCGGTGACTAAGTTTTTGGCTTTAAAGGTCTGAAATTTAACAATATCAGCCCCCGCTTCATAGGCTTTATCTACTAACTGAAAAGCAAGCTTTTCATCACCATTATGATTTACACCGGCTTCTGCAATAATGAGAGTCATATTAATCAATTACCTTCACGTCATAAAAAGATTTCACCGCAGCGAACTTCAGATTTTTCAGTATTGAAATCACTTTCTGGCTAGCGTTACCCTGACCGTAAGGGTTATGTATTTGAGCGTTCTCCTGTTTGTAACTACCGTTAAGAGCACTTTTTAAGGAAGATTGAATAGCTAATGTTGCGGCCTCACAGCGCAACACACTAGCAGCAGCCAAACGACCTTTTTGTCTCATACCAATATCAACAGTTGGCACATTAAACGAAGGCACTTCGATGATACCACTAGAAGAATTCCCTACTACTGCGGCAGCATGTTTAATCGCACTGAGATAACGAACTTGGCCCAAAGAAGGAATCGCTAACACACGGTCGGAGTACTTAGAGGCATATGCCTCAAGTAACGGAATAATTTTTCGACCACCATCATCAGCATTTGGATATGTAAGAATGATCTGAACATCAGGAAAAGCATTTAAAGCATTCAACAATGCATTAAATGAAGAAACAGGGTCTTCGTCAGCCAGCGTAACTGGATGATACGTTGCAACTAAATAAGGCTGGCGAAGCGGAAAATTGAGCGACTCACTCAACTCTTCTACAGACATAAAGCTTCCTCGCTTTAAATGATCCAAGCCGATAGCACCGACATTAAACACCCTATCAGGCGCCTCACCAAGCTGAATCACGCGCTGACGATACTCTTCCGTTGACGTGGCGTGTAAATAGCTTAACTTGGTAATAGCGTGGCGGATAGCGTCATCGTAAGCACCTTCTGTAATCTCGCCACCATGTAAATGTATAACTGGTATTCTTAGAATCATTGCAGTCTGAGCGGCTGCTAACGCTTCAAATCTATCTCCTAGGATAATCAAAGCATCGGGCGCTAATCGTGAAAGTGCATCTGCAAAGCCCAGCACACCCAACCCCATACTTTTAGCTATACCAACTGCGGAATCAGATGATAAAAGAATTTCTATTTTTTCATCTATTGTAAAACCGTCTTTTTCTATTTGTTTGTACGTTTCACCAAACTCGGGTGAAAGATGCATGCCAGAAACAAGCAATTGTAAGGATAATTCAGGGTCAGCCTGAATATCTTTAAGCAACCAGTATAAAAGCCCGTATTCAGCACGAGTCCCTGTAAATACCGCTATTTTTTTTGTCATACCTCAACTCCATCTGAAATAGGTGAGCTAGGCAAGTTTATTAGATGAGCTTCCATGAACTCTGAATTAGTTAGATCACCTCTTAACGAATTAGAGAGAAAAGGCAAACGATGCATCAACTTCCAAATAGGACGAGTCATTACACCCGCCTCATTAGTTGTTTTCAATAAACGGTCTCGTGATTCTTCATCGGGACAAATCACTGCATTTAGCCAATAATTTGATTGGGCATAATCTGGTTCAACGACAAAATCAAATTCCATATTGGAAAAAAATGCTTGATACTGCTGAGCGATGAGACGTTTTTGTTGAAGAAAAGCAGGTAATGACTCCATCTGTGCACAGCCTAAAGCGGCGTTTAAATTCGGTAATCGATAATTAAAACCTGGCTCATCATGAAAGAATTCATAAGGGTGTGGCACTTTCGCTGTTGTCGTCACATGCTTGGTATGTTTTCCTAATTCAACATCCCTGCATAACACCATACCACCACCGCCAGTCGTAATAACCTTATTACCATTAAAGCTTAGCACACCAAGATCACCAATCGTCCCTGTATGCTTACCTTTATAAAAAGATCCTAAACTTTCAGCAGCATCTTCCACAAGAGGAATATTCCACTTGATACAAACAGCGACAATTTCATCTAATTCTGCTGGGTGGCCAAAGGTATGCATAGGGACAACAGCCCCGATTCGTCGATTATTCGCCTTATGAAAGCACCCTTTTTCGTTACTATATGCATTGTCAGTTAAGTAGTTATCTAAAGCGACAGGGCACAGCGACAAACTCACTTTTGCCACATCAACAAAAATAGGCTCTGCACCCATATGATGAAGTGCGTTACAGGTCGCAACAAAGGTTAATGCCTGCGTGATAACATAATCATCTGATTTCACGCCTGCCATATAAAGTGCCGTATGAAGTGCAGCCGTACCGTTAACTGTCGCAATAGCTTTGGTTGTGGCCGTATAAGCTTCTATCTTACGCTCAAAATCTTCAACAAATTTCCCCACACTAGAGACAAATGTACTTTCTATTGTCTCTGTAACATACTTCAGCTCATTACCATTAAAAGTTGGCGCATGTAACGGAATAAAATCGTTAGTGCGATAAAGCTCTCGGATAAAACTAACTACAGCTGCACTCATTCAATACCCTACATTTTACTATCTAGATATTTGCCTGTCTCTTTGTGGCCAAAGTCAGGAATCATTTTGTGAAACAACTCAACAATGTGCTCTTTTGTCCACGCTTTTTCTTTCTTGTAAGTTGCAATTTCTTGTTCAAATAATGCTAGAAGCTCTTTTTGGTATACTGGCTCATTTTTTATCACTCCTAGGTTTTCAAAACGGGCCATATCAAGGGTTTCTTTGTCTGTAAAAAATTCTTCAAAGTCTTTTTCACCCGTTGTGTCGCTTGATGTAAACAAACACGGCCATTTACCTTGCGCTGGTATGGTTTTTACTAATTCACGAGCTTCCTCTTCACTCTCACATAGACAAGGTTCATAACCTCGCTGTTCTAAGTATTTCACCGCTATATCAGCAAATGTGATTAAATGCAGATCTTCACTTAGTTTTGGAAAAAATATATTTCGATTTTCTCCAAAAATGCAGGACATCAAACAAAGCTCACCAGATTCTTGCGGTGTCACAAAATAGCGCTTGATATCATTTGGAGCTACGATTGGTTGCTGTTTTTGAATGCGCTGATTAAACCCATGCAGTAAAGAACCATCAGAAAACGCCACATTAGCAAAACGTGCTGTTGAAATAGCAATTTGCTCACTACGACGCATTAAAAACATTTCCATAATACGTTTAGAAGCGCCCATCATATTGACAGGGTTAGCCGCTTTATCTGTAGAAACACAGAAATATTTCTTAGCGCCTTTCTCAATCGACTGTTGAATTGTTTTATCTGTATTAAAGACATTGACATCAATCATACGCATTAGTGTAAAAGGATCTTTCTCACTACGAACATGCTTCAGTGCAGATAAATTCAACACATAATCGTATTGTCCATCAGCTTTAATAAAAGCATCATATTCAACAGAACCAATATCTAAAGCAAACGTCTGAAAATCACCATTGATATAACCAAATGAACTGCGAATATCCCGAACTAATTCAACCATGTTGTTCTCACTAATGTCCACAACATGCAATTTCTTAGGGTTGCGCTTAAAAATTTCTTTTGTAACTGCTTGACCTATGGAGCCTGCGCCACCTAGAACTAAGAAGCTAGAATTTGAAACTTTCTCTACCAAAGATAATTCATTGTTCCTTATATCATTTTCAAAAAGAACTTTATCCCTTCCAATTAAACTCAATATACTGATCATCTTTTATCTCTAATCACTTCCGAATAAATCACGGGTATAGACTTTATCTACCACATCACCTAAAACATTATCTTGCCTGTTGGCGATAATCACATCCGCTACTTCTTTAAATTCTTCTAGGTCTTTTATGACCTTTGAGTGAAAAAATTCGTTTTCCTCTAACACTGGCTCATAAATGACCACTTCAACACCTTTGGCCTTAATTCGCTTCATCACTCCTTGAATAGCCGACGCTCTGAAATTGTCACTACCTGTTTTCATCACTAGCCGGTAAATCCCTACCACTTTAGGGTTACGCTTAAGTATTGAGTCGGCAATAAAATCTTTACGGGTTGAGTTGGAATCAACAATCGCTCGGATCAAGTTGTTTGGCACATCTTGGTAATTCGCTAACAATTGTTTGGTGTCTTTTGGAAGGCAATACCCACCATAACCAAAACTTGGATTATTATAGTGATTGCCAATTCTAGGGTCTAATGACACACCATCAATAATTTGCTTAGTATCTAAACTATGGGATTCACAATAACTGTCCAGCTCATTGAAGTAGGCAACACGCAGAGCCAAATAAGTATTAGAAAACAACTTAACAGCTTCGGCTTCTGTGCTGTCAGTAAAAAGGATATCGATCTCATCTTTTAGAGCACCCTGTTTCAGCAAGCCCGCAAAGACATCTGCGCGCTCACTGAGCTCCCCAACTATGATGCGTGATGGGTACAGGTTGTCATAAAGAGCTTTCCCTTCACGTAAAAACTCAGGTGAGAAAAATATGTTGGCAGTGTTGAATTTTTTATTGGCGCTTTTGGTGTAACCTACTGGCACGGTGGATTTGATCACCATAACAGCATTTGGGTTAATGGCTAGTACGTCTTGGATAACACTTTCCACCGACTTGGTATTGAAGTAATTCGTGCTTGGATCGTAGTCAGTTGGCGTAGCAATAATGACGAACTCGGCGTCTTTGTAGGCGAATTCTTTATCCAATGTGGCTTGGAAATTCAATTCCTTATTCGTAAGAAAATCTTGTATTTCTTTATCTTCTATTGGCGACTGCTTATTGTTTAGCATTGCCACTTTTTCTGAAACGATGTCTACCGCAACCACTTCGTTATACTGAGCTAATAGCATAGAATTGGATAAGCCAACATACCCGGTTCCTGCCACTGCAATTTTGTATTTTTTAGTCATATATCTTCTCTTACTTCATAGTTTCTTCGCATCGTCAGATTATGACTTTATTACTCGTCTTATCTGACCTATGGGTCGACCTATAACTTATGACTCTTTCTGAAAAGCCTTATACCATTTTACAAATTTCATCATACCTTCTTGTATTGTCGTGGAAGGCTTGTATCCCACTGCAGCTTCTAGTTGTGCTGTATCTGCATAGGTCTTAGGTACATCGCCGGGCTGCATATCCATCAAAATCTTCTCAGCTTGTTTGCCGCAAGCGGCTTCAATCGCTTCAATAAATTCAGATAACTGAATGGGCTGATTATTTCCGATATTAAATATTTTATAAGGTGCAGCACTGCCAGTATC
Organism: Marinomonas sp. ABL3_031; assembly: GCF_056161265.1. Lineage (NCBI taxonomy): Bacteria > Pseudomonadati > Pseudomonadota > Gammaproteobacteria > Oceanospirillales > Oceanospirillaceae > Marinomonas > Marinomonas sp. ABL3_031. The sequence continues at coordinate 171,297 of NZ_JBSWYU010000004.1, read as the reverse complement.
GTTCGATTCGACCGGCGCTGGAATCACGTCCTGAATACGCACAACACCTTCAACAATATCGTCAATATAAGTAAAGTCACGCATCATTTTACCTTGATTAAACACCTTGATTGGCTTGTCATTTAAAATGGCTTCGGTAAATAACCAAGGCGCCATATCAGGTCGCCCCCCAGGGCCGTATACGGTAAAGAATCGAAGGCCTGTTGTAGGAATACAATAAAGGTGTGAATAAGAATGCGCCATCAGCTCATTGGATTTTTTCGTCGCCGCATAAAGGGATACTGGATGGTCGACTGTATCCGACTCACTAAATGGTATTTTAGTATTCATACCGTAAACAGAACTGGAAGAAGCATAAACAAGATGCTCCACTTTATTGTGACGACAGCCTTCCAAGATGGTCATCATGCCGACTAGATTACTGTCTACGTAGTCAAAAGGTGCTTCCAGTGAATAGCGAACACCCGCTTGAGCCGCTAAATGAATCACCCGTTGGAATTGTTCTTCTTTGAATAATGCTGCTATCGCATCACGATCAGCCAGATTCTTCTTGACAAAAGTGAAGTTCTCAAAAGGCAATAATTGATCGAGACGGTGCTGTTTCAACTTAGGGGTATAATAAGTATTTAAATTATCCAACCCCACCACAGCGTGACCTTGCTCGAGCAAACGTTTACATACATACATGCCGATAAAACCAGCCGCTCCTGTGACTAAGATCTTCATTTTATTACTTCCATATCATTTTAACTTTTAGTATTAAATGTATTGGCTCTTAGATCATGTCATCTGACCTAAGAGCCTAATGCCGATTTACAAACTTACTAACTTCTCAAATACTTAACGTAAGATTACGCCTCGTTCCTCGTCTATCCGACCTACGATCTTGTTGTTACTTCCTGACGCAGCTGCTCTATCTCTTTTTCCAGCGCCTCGTACTCAGCTACTTTTCTTTTCAAAAACCTCTGAGTAAGTGACACTTTTTCTTCGATACCTTTTGGTGTTAACAGGTACAAATAACCAGCCTTGTTGGTATTTTTTTTGAAGTTCTCTACTTTAATTAAGCCTTTCTCAATCAAGGCTTTTAAGCAGAAGTTTGTCTTCCCTAAACTGATATTCAATCGCTTCGCAAGTTCACGCTGACTGATGTCTGGGGCATGCTCAAGCTCTTTTAATATTTTTAAACGATACTCATCGATCGACACAAAACCCTCCCTTTTGAGAATTAAGTCCAGCAACAAATTAAAGCAGGTATTATGTAATTAGCTGAGATAGCGTTCATGCTATGAACAATACTAAAACAGTGTATAAATTTATGCAAAAAAGAAAACTAGTATTAGATTGAATAGTTAACCTGCTTTTGCTTCGAACTAAAGGGCTTTCTTTGAAATCCAGTTTAAAAAAATGCAGTAAATAAAAAAACAAGCCACAAACAAGTAAAACATAATATACTCGGGCACATTAAAGGTTTCTGACATTACCCCTATCAGTGCAAACATAATAGCAATAAGAGAGATACTAAAGAGAGTTTGTATAGAGTTTAACCCTAATCTTTGAAAAATATGATGTAGATGCTCTCTATCAGGTTTAAATGGAGAGTCTCCACGCTGAATACGTCGTATCATAATTGCAGCCATATCCATAAGAGGTACAGCAATTAACCATAGAGCAGTGACGGGACGTAAAGGGGGCTTTGATCCATTCTGGCTAGATAACAGCAAAAACCAGATGACAGTAAAACCTATTAACATACTGCCTGCATCCCCCATAAATACTTTTCGACGATGACCAAACACTCCTAAGTTTAACAAAATATAAGGCAGGATAATCACGATAAGCACGACGCACATATGTGCTATATTATATTGTTCATCTTGGACAAGAAGGATAGCAAGACCACCAAACGTAACAATGGACAATAAACCAAGCAGACCGTCAATACCGTCTACCATATTGAATGCATTTATTGCCCCAATAACTGCAATGATAGTAACAAAGTAGCCAAACCAACCAAAAGTAACGATTTGACCTATTCCAAAGACATCGCCAATTGACCGTAACTCTATACCGCCAACGACTATCATTACCACAGATAACAAAGCTTGAACTAAAAAGCGTATTTTGTAACTTACGTCAAACTTATCATCAACTGCTCCAACCAACACTAGAAGAAATATACAGGCAGAATATAATAAAGCATTTGGAAGTAACCAATCATTATTAAAAAGAAAATACAGCAATGATATGCAAATACTAATACCACCAACTAACGGCACCGCTCCTTCATGTAATTTTCTAACGTTCGGCTTATCAACCAACCCCATTTTTTTTGCCACCTTCCTCATTACAAATAGAGCTGACAATGAAAAGAAAAATGTAAAAATCAGATCTACAACGGATACCAGCACACTATACCTTTTATATCTATTTCATTAACTTTAGAAAATATCGTACAAGATAAATATAAGATCCTACCACACCATAAACATTTCAACATAGCAAAAACAAAACTTAACTTCTTCACCACTTGGTTCCACCCCCATCAACAATATAGCCTTTCAAACTGTTTGCGCGGTGCAGGGATGGCTATGTTAACGATTAACACTACGAAGCAGTACGCGAAGTGACAGGGCTTGTCACGAGTTGATGGTGAATGAACAGAACCCTAATTTGGTGGACTACAGTTTGTTTTATAGGACTTAGTCATCTGACCTTGGAGCGAACGCCAATCAGTTAGAGACAGCTTTTGACCTTTCTACCATTCGTAGCCTGGTGGTCACGCACGTTCGTATTGACCATGTCGGGCAAGACGATTTATTGAACTTCATCCGCCGAATGCACAGCCAACCAAAGCGCATTCACAGAGTGCATGGCGATGACCAAGCCAAACAGACTCTCAAGAAGTGTATTAGGAAAGAGTTTAAAGGTGTTGAGGTTGTTATACCGGATAGCTGAGGATGAAAGTTACCCCCTCTAACTCCCCCTTGAAAAGGGGGAGGACAAAGAACGCCCCCTCTCCACCAACATAAGGATCATGATGAAATATCAATTAATTTCGGCAGTTTAATGGGAAGTTCATAAAGATAAGGGTACAATTGCGCGAATTTTATCCCATATCAAGATCCGATGTGCTTGAAAGTCTGTTTCGCAGGGGCGGAACGGCACTCCCATTTTGAGCCTCGCTTATTACAGAGAAAGAAAATGTCTATTGATATTAGTAAGTTACGTAACGTTGCAATTATTGCGCACGTTGACCATGGTAAAACCACGCTGGTTGACCAGTTATTAAGTCAGTCTGGTACGCTAGATCGTAAAGATCAAGGTGCAGAGCGCATCATGGACTCAAATGATCAAGAAAAAGAGCGTGGCATTACCATCTTGGCCAAAAACACTGCGATTAAATGGAATGATTACCGCATTAATATCGTAGACACACCTGGACACGCCGACTTCGGTGGTGAAGTAGAACGCGTATTGTCCATGGTAGATTCAGTATTGCTATTGGTTGATGCGGTCGATGGTCCAATGCCACAAACCCGTTTTGTAACCTCTAAAGCGTTTGAACGTGGCCTTAAGCCGATCGTTGTTATCAACAAGATCGACCGCCCAGGTTCTCGTCCTGATTGGGTTATGGATCAAGTGTTTGATTTGTTTGATAGCCTTGGAGCAACGGAAGAGCAATTAGATTTCCCTGTTATTTATGCTTCAGCCCTAAACGGTATTTCTGGTGATGACCCAGAAAACATGGCGGAAAACATGGAACCGCTTTACCAAATGATCGTAGACAGTGTTCCAGTACCGGAAGTTGACCCTGCCGGCACTTTCCAAATGCAGGTTTCGGCATTGGATTACGACAGCTACGTAGGTGTTATCGGTGTCGGTCGTATTACGCGCGGTACATTGGCACCAAACCAGCAGGTTGTGGTTAAGTCTGCGGATGGAAAAGAGCGTAAAGGTAAGGTCTTAAACGTAAAAGGCTACCACGGTCTACAACGTGTCGACACCGACCTAGCGTCTGCTGGTGACATAGTATGTATTACAGGTATCGATGGCTTGAGCATTTCCGATACCCTATGTGATCCAAACTGCATTGAATCCCTACCTGTTTTGACGGTAGATGAGCCGACGGTAAGCATGACTTTCATCGTCAATGACTCTCCGTTCGCTGGTCGTGAAGGTAAGTTCGTTACGACACGAAATATCAAAGAGCGTTTGGATCAAGAGCTAATCCACAACGTAGCACTGCGTGTAGAGCAAGGCGACACTCCTGATAAATTCATTGTTTCTGGCCGAGGTGAATTGCACTTATCGGTATTGATCGAAACCATGCGTCGTGAAGGTTTTGAAATGGGTGTATCTCGCCCAGAAGTAGTACAAAAAGAAATTAACGGTCAAATCCAAGAACCGTTTGAGCAAGTGGTTATCGACGTTGAAGAACAGCACCAAGGTTCGGTAATGGAAGAACTTGGTTTGCGTAAAGCGGAAATGACCAACATGGAACCAGACGGCAAAGGTCGTGTGCGCCTAGAGTTCGTCGTTCCATCTCGCGGTTTGATCGGCTTCCGTGGTTTGTTCCTAACCCTAACCTCGGGTTCAGGTATCATGACCAGCGTATTTGATCATTACGGTCCAGTAAAAGACGGTGATGTGACAGGTCGTCAGAATGGCGTATTGGTTAGTATGCTAACCGGTAAAACCGCTGCTTACGCCTTGTTCAACCTACAAAGCCGTGGTCGTCTATTCCTAGGGCATGCCGTTGAGGTATACGAAGGTCAGATCATTGGTCTGCATTCTCGTGACAACGATTTGGCGGTCAACCCGATCAAAGGGAAGCAATTAACCAACGTTCGTGCTTCTGGTACGGATGAGGCTTTGACGCTGACCCCACCTGTTCGTCATACTCTTGAGCAAGCGCTTGAGTTCATCGAAGACGACGAGTTGGTTGAAGTAACACCAGAAAGCATTCGTATTCGTAAGAAGCTTTTGACGGAAAACGAGCGTAAGCGCGCTGGCCGTAAATAAGCTACTTAAGCCAGGCAATATAAGCTTTGGTAATAGCGAGCAGCAAATAAGCCTTATGGCTTAGGAGCGACAGAAGCGCCTTCGGGCGCTTTTGTTTTATCTGGCAAATGAGCACTGCAGGATAGACAAAGATGAAAGTATTGGTACAAAGAGCATTGAACGCCAGTGTCACCGTCGATGGTGAAGTGATTGGCGCCATCGATCACGGACAATTGGTCTTAGTCGGAATCGAAAAAGGCGATACCCAAGCGGATACTCAGCGTCTGGCCGACAAATTACTAAAATACCGCATGTTCAGTGACGAAGAAGGCAAGATGAATCTAAATGTTCAACAAGTGAATGGCGGCATGTTACTCGTCTCTCAATTCACCCTTGCTGCAGAAACTAAGAAAGGCTTACGCCCAGGCTTCTCCAACGCCGCAATACCGGCTGAAGGAGAACGACTGTTCAATGATTTCGTTGACAAGGTTCGCGCTCAGTATGACAAGGTCGCCACAGGACAATTTGGCGCAGACATGAAAGTGGCTTTTACTAACAACGGCCCAGTGACCTTTATGCTGGATTAGGCCGTCTCGTTATTTAGCCCCTTGAATTGAGCTTTTTTTACTAAGAAGATCTTTAGAACAGAATTAAGACTCAGAAACTTGCGTGCTGTCTTGTTGCTCTTCTTCATTGTCTTGGTTTTTTACCGTACGCCCAGCCAACAAACCAAGCTCAAACAACATCCACATAGGAATGGCCAACAAGGTTTGTGAAAAAATGTCTGGTGGCGTAATCAACATACCGACGACGAAACAACCTAAGAATATATAAGGACGCTTTTTCGACAGTTTGGCAACCGTAGTCACACCCGCTTTAATCAGCAAATAGGTCGCGACTGGAATTTCAAAGGTCACACCAAACGCAAAGAACAGCTTGAGAACAAAGTTTAAGTACTGATTAATGTCCGTCATCACAGTAACTTCACTGGGACCTACGCTAGTGAAAAAACCAAAAATCAGCGGCAAGACCACAAAGTAGGCAAACAAGATACCCAAGTAAAAAAGCAATATGCTGGAAATCAGCAATGGAATGGCGATTTGTTTTTCATTCTTATACAAAGCGGGCGCAATGAAGGACCAAGCCTGAAATAGGGTGTAAGGCACTGATAAGAGTACAGAAATGGCAAAAGTCAGTTTTAATGGCGCCAAAAAAGGCGACGCCACTTCAGTGGCAATCAGTGATGCTCCTTCTGGTAGCAATAAGCGTAAAGGCTCAGATACCATAAGATAAAGATCGTTGGCAAAGTAATATAAACCAACAAAAAGAACCAGAATCAACAACACGGATTTTAATAACCGATTGCGTAATTCTACCAAATGGGCGACTAATGGAGCTTGATGGGAAGCGTCTGTACTCATAAAAGCTTAGCGTATTGCCTCTTAACCACTGACTTTATTCTGCTGAGATGAATCGGATTCAACAGCATTTAGCTCATTTAAAGCACTATTTTCTGTTTTTTTGTCTTCTTCTAAAGGGACTTTTTCAGCCACTGGCTCAGGACTAACATCAGTTAGCGCTGTTTCAGGCAGTGGTGTAATCGCATTTTGAATAGCCCGCTCTTCTTGTAACAATCGCTTATTGGATTCGGCAATTTTTTGCTGCATTTCTTCATTATCCAGCTGAGCATTAATTTCACGCTGTACTGAATTGATACTGCGGCGAATTTTACGAATCCACAGCCCCACCGCTTTCGCGGCGTGCGGTAAACGCTCAGGACCTAAGATTAATAAGCCGACAACAAAGACAACCAGTAATTCCGAAAAACCAATATCGAACACAATTTATGCGCTCTTATCGTCTTTTTTGGCTTCACCGTCGATGACTTTTTGTTGAGCCGTTTGATTGGCCTCGTCATCACCGTCTTTATCAACTGCTTCTTTAAAGCCTTTCACTGCACCACCTAAGTCTGACCCTAGATTTTTCAACTTTTTCGTACCGAAAATAAGCACAAGGATGGCCAATACGATAAGAAGTTGCCAAATACTGATTCCACCTAACATAACATTTCTCCCGCTTATTCGTTGTTACTGCTAATCGTTTTTACGTTATTTAGTTCTACTGGCTTTTTCTTCTAAGCCAGACAAATTAAATCGGCGTGCTAATTCATCCAGTATAGCATCAGGACCCATGTCCAAATGAGACAACATGACTAATGTATGAAACCAAAGATCTGCCGTTTCGTACACTAAAGCCGATTTGTCACCAGATGCGAGCGCATCTTTCGCTGCAATAATTGTTTCAATACTCTCTTCACCAACTTTTTCAAGGATCTTATTCAACCCTTTGGCATGCAGGCTAGCGACATAAGAAGAATCTGCTGAAGCGGTTTTGCGTTGCTCTAACGTGGCGGCTAATTCCGCCAAAACATCGGTTTTCATTATAGTCTCTCAAATATTACGGTTTTAAGACAAGTAAATACAGACCCAATATAAATAATCCAATACTGGCTATATCCAGATGTCGCAATTGATCAAGTATATCTGACTGCGTCGCCAACCAAGCCACACCTAAACTGAATACACCCAGTAAACGGAATGGCCAACTCTTACGACGCTGTTTGAGCTCTTGTGCTAATTGCTTAATTTCATCAGTTTGCGCTTGCATACGCTCTTCTTGATGGGACAAGTGCGTCAATGCCGTAAACACCAAATTCGGAATCTGAGGTAAATGACCCGCCCATTGTGGTGCTTGTTTGCGAACTTCTTCCATCACGCGTTTAGGGCCCATTTGCTCACGCATCCACTTTTCCAAAAAGGGTTTAGCCGTGACCCACAAATCCAAATCAGGATACAACTGACGCCCTAAACCTTCGATGTTTAATAAGGTTTTTTCCAGTAACACTAATTGGGGCTGCACTTCCATATTAAAACGGCGAGCCGTTTGAAAAAGACCGATTAGCACCTGTCCAAAGGAAATGTCTTTAAGCGGTTTAGCAAACATGGGTTCACACACGCTGCGAATGGCCGATTCAAAAGCATGCACTGGCGTCCCTTTGGGCACCCAACCGCTTTCTACATGCAATTCCGCTACCATGCGATAATCACGCTGAAAAAACGCCAGCAAATTACGCGCTAAATAACTTTTGTCTTCATCATCTAAGCTGCCCATGATGGCACAGTCAATGGCAATGTATTTGGGTTTGTCTGGATTACTCGGGTCAACGAATATGTTACCTGGATGCATATCTGCATGGAAAAAGCTATGCGAGAATACCTGAGTAAAAAAGATCTCTACACCACGTTCAGCCAAACATTTCATATCCACATTGGCTTTGTTAAGCGCCGCTATGTCTGCCACAGGGATGCCAGATATACGCTCCATCACCATCACATTACGATGGCAATAATCCCAATAGACTTGTGGCACATACAGAAGTTCAGAATCAGTAAAATTACGCTGCAGCAAACCGGTATTGGCGGCTTCTTTCGCCAAATCCAATTCATCTAAAATGGTGTACTCGTAATCCGTCACGACTTCGACCGGACGCAGACGACGACCATCTTCACTCACTTTAGCAACAAAATGCGCCAAACTGTAAAGCAGGCTGATGTCTTTACTAATAGTTAATTCGATTTTTGGACGAATCACCTTCACCACCACGGCCTCACCAGTAGGCAATGTGGCAGTATGCACTTGGGCGATGGATGCTGACGCCAAAGGCGTTTCGGAAAACTCGGCAAAAAGCTGATCAATGGGCGCTTTTAAATCTCGCTCGATAATGGCTTTGGCCGTTTTACCCGAAAAAGGTGGCACCTTATCCTGAAGCTTTGCTAACTCGTCGGCTAAATCATCATCCAATAAATCACGTCGCGTAGACAGTATTTGTCCGAACTTAACAAAGATTGGACCAAGAGATTCCAACGCCAAACGCAAACGCTCACCACGGTTTTTACTGGCACCTTTACGACCAATCGCGCACACCACTCCCAAACTGTAGCGTACGTACCAAGGCAAGAGATGAAAAGGAATAAAAATATCCAGACGATAGCGCACCACAGTATAAAAGATACGCAAAAAGCGAAACGCACTGGTGAACATGGTTAGAATTTAAATCCTTTGTGAAGCGCTACAATACCACCCGTCAAATTTTGAAAGCTGGTACGCTCAAAACCCACTTCATCCATCATATTTTTCAAGGTTTCTTGGTCTGGATGCATGCGAATGGATTCGGCCAAGTAACGATAGCTGTCAGCATCGTTCGCAATGAGTTTGCCCATGGCTGGCAGTAGACGAAAAGAATATTGATCGTATACTTTGGATAAGATGTCAGATTCTGGTTTAGAGAATTCCAATACCAACAAACGGCCGCCTGGCTTTAACACACGATACATAGAGGCCAAGGCTTTAGACTTGTCTGTCACGTTACGCAAACCAAAGGCTATGGTAATGCAGTCAAAGGTGTTATCAGGGAAAGGCAATTCTTCCGCGTTGGCTTGCACGAATTTAACGTTGCCCACCACACCTTGGTTGGCGAGCTTATCTCGCCCGACTTTCAGCATGGAATCATTGATATCAGCCAAAACAACCTGCCCTTCACTGCCCACCAGACGAGAAAATTTCAACGTCAGATCACCTGTACCACCGGCGATATCTAACACTTTATTACCCGCACGAACACCAGACTGACTAATAGTATGACGCTTCCAAAGACGATGAATTCCACCCGACATTAGATCGTTCATAATGTCGTATTTCGCTGCTACAGAATGAAACACCTGCGCAACCGCTTGCACTTTTTCATCGGTGGGGATTTCTTTGAAACCAAAGTGAGTGGTTTTGTTTTGCTCGTCTTGCATAAATTCATCCTAACAAACTGCTGGCAGGCCAAACTTAAGGGCCGCGCTGGATATGTTTAAACTGCTATAGGACGGTATTGTACCTGTCGTAGCCAGAGGCTGATACTGATATTCGTCTATTTTTCTGCCACCACACGGTTTCGTCCTGTTTCTTTGGCCTGGTACAAGTATTTATCAGCACGCTCAAATAAGTTCTCAGGGGATTCTTTCGCTTTGTGCTCTGCTACTCCAATGGACACGGATACGGATACAGGCTCACCTTGCATATTAAACGGCGTTTTCTCAACCGTTTGACGAATCACTTCGGCACGCTCAATGGCCTTATTCAAAGGCGTATTTGGAAATACTATGACAAATTCTTCCCCACCGTAACGAAAGATGAGATCTTCCTTTTCCAACACACTACGAATTTGCTTCGGCACCAAACGCAATACTTTGTCCCCAGCCAAATGTCCCCAGGTGTCATTTACTTTTTTGAAGAAATCAATGTCGCATACCGCCAAACACAGAGGTTTATTGGTTTTTTGCATTATCTGACACAAAGGCAAGATAGCGTCCTGATAAGCTGTACGGTTTGGCAATTCGGTTAGCGCATCTGTCATCGCTTGCGCCAGTTTTTCTTGCAACATAGAACGCAGGGAAGCAGAATCTTTTTCCATACGTGTTACTTTGGTTTTTAATGCTGCAATGGATTGTACCGCTTCTTTTTCATGCTCTTGCATGCGTGCACGATACTCCGACATGGTGCTTGAAATATTACTTAGGCGCTCATCAATTAGGCTTTTAAGACTGTCTAAATCATTGATTCCCCGAACAGCTACACTGGTGTCTTCCACCTGTTTTTGTAACTTAGAATTGAAACCTTCTCGACTTTCAGAGAGGGATTTTTGTGATTGGTAACTGCTGGTAACCGAAGCATTAATACTGGCCAGTTGTTTATTTAATTCGTTAAGGTATTTAGTGAGGCTTTCCTGCGTTTTACCAATAGCAATCATCACCAACGCAATGACTTCATCAAGTAAAGTGGGCAATTGCTCGAGATTACTATTGCCTGTTAACGCTTGCTTTAAGCTACTCATGTCGTCTTGGTAATGCTTGGGAAGCGCTAGGTTATCAATCAAACCTGCCAAGGTATGACTGATCTGCTCCATGATGGCCTGATCATTCACCACTGCACCTTGCTCAGTCTTATTGCGGTTAAATAATCGCTTTAGTAATGAACTTTTTTCATTGACTGTATCACTAGTTTGACTGAAGGTTTGCTGGGTCAACTCAAGGAATAGTTTCAGTAAGTTAGGCCACTCATAAGGCAATTGCCATTTACTACGAATCTCATATTCCAATTGCTTTTTGAGTGGGGCTGGGAGCGGCTGATTGACATTTTTATCCAATACATCAATCAAAGCTTGAAAACTTGCCCTCACCAATTTACCACGTTCTTCTTGGGCTTTATCACTGGTAAGCAATAATGGTTCCGCTTGATTAAGAAGCTTTTCTATTTCGTTAGCATCAACCCCTTTGGTAATGCTTTGCCGAATTTGGCGGACAACGGAATCAAGCTCGGGATAGTTCCCTTCTGCGAGCATGCTGGTTCTTGAAACTGCCTTACGTAAAACTTCAATCAACTTGTCGCTAGATGATCCCGCCATACCACCTCATCTCATATTATTTTTGACGTTCTTTCTCGATTAAAAAATCGACCACTTTAAAAATATTTTCATTGCCATTGGCTGTTTGGGCAGACACCAAATATTTACCATTAACAATAATGCCAGGCACACCACGCGCACCGTAAGCTCGGATTTTGGCGTCCGCTTGACTTAAACGGCTGTTAACGGAAAACGAATCGTATAACTTGCGAAAATCATCTTCATTGACACCGTAATTTGCAAAAAACTCAGCCAAATCGTCTTCTGAGTTTAGACGACGACGCTCAACATGGATAGCATTAAACAAATCTGCACGCAGTTTATCTTCTACACCTAAGATATCTGCAATGTAATAAGCTTTTGCATGAGCAAGCCAACCACGACCAAATACCGCTGGCATGTATTGAAAATCCACATCGGCTGGCATGTCTTTTTTCCACGCTTGAACCAATGGCTCAAGTGCATAACAATGCGGGCAGCCATACCAGAAGATTTCGGTGACTTCTATTTTATTTGGATCATTGGTACGTACTGGATTTTTAATCTCAGTATAGCCATTACCATCAGTGTAACTGGCGGCCATCGCCGTTAATGGCATCAAAAGTGAAAAAAGCAGAGCTGTAAACAGCTTTTTCATAACAAACTCCTAACGGTATAAATGAAACTTTTAGCAACATCATGCACTTAAAGATAAAAGACTTCGATGCAAAGCAAACTGATTGGTTCTACCTTATTCAGCAAGTTTACACAAAATTTACAACAACAGTGTCTTCTAAAGCCAAGCAAATGTCTTTTACATAGCAACTTAGCGCATTTGCTGGCATCATATGCAGCTTATATCTAACATCCGATAATGTACCAAAACCAACCCAACGGCAAACAGCAATTTTATGACCCCTTACGATTCCATTTTTCAATCGGCTTATTTCATTAAAAGTGCGGAGAAGCTTTCCCAATGCCCGCTTGATCAAGGGGTAGAAGTGGCTTTCGCCGGTCGCTCTAACGCAGGCAAATCCACTGCCCTTAATACCCTAACGAGTCAGAAAAAATTAGCTCGCACGTCAAAAACTCCTGGAAGAACTCAGCTAATCAATTGTTTCGGTCTGAATCTAGATGACAGACGCTTGATCGATTTACCCGGATATGGTTTTGCAAAAGTGCCAATCGAGATGAAAAAAATCTGGCAAGCGCATATGCAAGATTATCTAATGAACCGTCGTTCATTAAGTGGCGTGGTGTTAGTGATGGATATTCGACACCCTTTAAAAGAATTTGATGAAATGATGCTAGATTGGGCAAAAGCCAATGGTATGAAGGTACATGTGTTGCTCACCAAATCTGACAAGCTTAAACGCGGCCCAGCAAAGTCCGCTATGCTGTCCATTAACCGTACCCTAAAAGAGCAAGGTATCGATGGTTCAGCACAAACCTTCTCAGCGCTAAATGGTGATGGCGTAGACGATTTGCGTATCAAATTAGCTGAGTGGCTCGTTCTCGACAGCCCGGACGAAATCCCAGTTTCTCCAAATGCCTAAACATTAATCCTTTATTGTCATAACTTCTTCAACGTCGGATTACGCTTCGCTCATCCGACTTTTGATGTGTATTTAGGTGGAATTGGGGCGATAAAACCCTCTCGAGTTGCACCTGGGCCTGTATTATTCTTCTCATAAAATCTTGCGTCGGTGTCTGGATAAAAAAAGCGTTTTTCACCGTTTTTGTCCAGACCATGCATCTTATCCCAACCATAGATATGATCATCCAAATAACACTCAATAAAAGCCGCATAGCCTATTGCATCAGGATCAGCGTAACGGCCATCCTTAAAATCTTTGGTCGGATGCCAAGGCCGACCTAATGCATAAGAACCGACCTTAAAATCAACATTTTCACGAACAACACTACATCGTAGAAAGACCAGACCAAATTCTTCAAACCTTGATGTGCTGGGCGCTGAGACATAACCCATGACTTCAGATGTCGAGGGGTATGCCTTACAAACCAGCTCACATTCTTCGAACAGGGCATAACCAGACCCAAACACAAAGTCGATATTGCCTTTGATTACACATTGTTTAAGCAGGCTTTTGCCACCCATGGTACAGAAGGTATCTTGAAAGCTATCAAGGCAAATATCTTCTAGCAAAATGTCTATGCTGTTTTCATTGAGTAATAAGGCAACGGCCTGAGGGTGATGTATCTTAGTGGGATCAGAAGAAAGCTTTTGTACATTCGCCGTGTAGTCCCAGCGATTGGAGATATTAATATGCTTGATGACAACATTTTGGCCACCGACTTCGATAATTCGGCTGCCAAGGGTGCTTACCAATTTGCCGGAGTTTTTTAACATGCCGGCACACACTGAGCCGTAAATAAACGTTTTATCTTTGCCAGCACCGAGAATTTCAACATTATTGCGCATAATAGAAAGCACTTCCTGATATTCACCTTCTGCCACATACACGCGATACAATGAATCATCTTGTGGCGCAGCATCCAATGCCTGTTGGATAGATGTAAATGCGCCCATTACAGCTTTTGGTGATACCCAAGCGTGATAATTCTCCATGACGCCACCTCGGTTAAGAATCCTATTAGCAACCGCGCAACAACAAAAAAGGAAGGGCAAGCATCCTTCCTTTTTAGGCGGTGAATCGCCGATTTAACACTCTATTTATGCAATTAAAGAACGCACATAGGCTTCGATTTCAGGGCTTTGGCCATTTTCAAACAAACACTGTTGAAAGCGCTCACCCGTTACTGCTGTTTTTACCAGCTCTGGATCCATGGCTTTTAGAGTATCCAAATAGTTATCCTTCATGGTTGCCATTTTGACTTGGTTCAAAATACCCGCATTACGCACCTGAGGCTCTTTACGCTCAACTGGGTAACCTTCACCACGCGGACCAGTAAAGGCTTTCTCAAAAATGTAACGCGCGTTCAGTTCAGCCGCCCAACCAAAACCTTTGGCAAACGCCATAGCAATCGCATTACCGTTGTTAATTTGATTGAACAAGAATGCATCGGATGGCTCTAGACAGTAGCCACACACCACACCAGGATGAGCATTCAGAGACATCATAGCACCTTGACCTGTACCACAACCGGCGACAACAAAATCAACCGCTTTGGCGTTCAGCAAAATACTGGCCATAATGCCAAGGTGAATGTAAGTAAGATGATGATCGTTTTCATCGCTCATACCCACGTTGTAAACGTCATGGTCTAAGCCGCCAGCTACATCATTTAATTGTTCAAGAATGATCGCATTCTTGCCCGCTTGGCTGTTTTCCATCATTAGTGCAATTTTCATATCAAGAATCCTGTTTTTTATAGTAAGAGTCTTCTAGACCCAGAAAGTCTTTGCGCATTGGAGTGAAGTTGTCTAGCAACACGCCCGGCTCTAGGCAAACGCAACCGTGCATCACATTTGGCTCTTTATAGAGGGTGTCGCCTTGGCTCACAATGCGTGTTTCATCACCAATGGTAAATTCAAATTTGCCTGACAAGACGTAAGTCAGTTGCTCATGAGGGTGGTTGTGTAACGGTCCTACTGCGCCTTTTTCAAAGTGTACTTCAACGGTCATAATGTTGTCTGAATACGCCATGATTTTGCGTGAAACACCGTCACCTAAGTTTTCAAGTGGGACTTCTTTATTGTAAACAAACATAGGATAGCTCTTAGTATTCTTGTTTTCGACTCTGATACTATAGCAGCCTAACAAAACAATATTCAACATTTTATGAAAAAGCGTTTCAATTATTTTTTTAGCGGCAGGTTTCTGTTCAGATAAAATTGAAGTGATTAGGTTAGAAAGCCAAGCAATCGATAGGACAAGGTCGATAAATGAACTTGCCTAAATCGTGATCCATTGTTGGTTAGGAAAGAAGCATCATTGCACGCGGCCAGAGAGGACATGGCCGCGTTATTAATAAGAAGGATTAAGCTGGGAAGGATTAAGCGGCTTTTACGTAACCCAGTTTTTCTGACACTTGTGCTGCCGCTTCTTTTAACAAACTGGTGTAAGTCTCAAATTTTTCTTGAGTATAGCGTAGTGTTGGGAAAGACAAGCTCAACCCCGCCACCACATTACCCAAGCGGTCGTATATAGGAGCAGCAATACAGCGTAAACCTTCTTCTTGCTCCTCATTATCCATACCAAAACCCTGCTTTTTGACTTCTTCCAATTCCACCAAAAGGGAGTCGATGGAGCGATGTGTTTTCGCAGTGGATGGAACGAAATCAATGTCTTTAAAGATTTCTCGGATATAGCTTTCAGGACGTTCAGCCAACAAGACTTTACCAATGGCCGTTGAATAAAGTGGATTACGGCCACCGATACGAGACTGCATACGTAAGTTATACTGAGCATCTACTTTGTAAATATACATAATGCTGTCATGATCGCGAATACCAAGGTGTAAGGCTTCTTTCGTCAGTTCACCTATACGCGTCATATGGGGCTCCGTTAGAGACACCAAATCCACATGCTCTAATGCTTTTGCTCCCGTCTCAAAAAGCTTCAATGTTAAAGAGTAACGATCATCGTCCCCTTCTTGACTGACGACTCCTAACATTTTCATCGTTTGTAGGAATCGATAGACCGTACTTTTAGAGGTCATGACCTTTTGTGACAGCTCTGTAACACCAGAAGCTTTTTTCTCGGCAAGGGCATTTAGAATGGCGAAAACCTTCATAACTGAAGAGACAGGTTCAATTTGTTGATTGTTATTTTCTTCTTTCGACATAAGCTTCTTCTTTCGACATCAGTTAGTTTCATTTTTTTTGAAATGTAATTTTGCGATTATAGTGTAAATTCCCAACAAGTAACATCCCCACTGATTTTACTCATTTCATGCAGCCTAGAAGAGGAATGCGAATCTCGCCAATTTTTTTAAACCATTAAAACTTTATTTTTAAAACAACTTTTTATTTTTATTGACAACTTCAATTCAACCTCTATATTCTTACTAATAATTCATCTTCATTACCTGTCGGCTGGTTCGACCACTAACAAGAATAAGAGAGAAATACATGTCACTCGGTCAGCTTCTGTCATTACCCTTTAAGCACTCTAAAGATGCCAAAACGGGGGCGAACATCACCCAAATCACGCCTGACAACTTTATTTGCAACCGGAATTATTTCTACCAAAAATGCTTCACAAATGATGGCAACAAGCTGCTTTTGGCGGGTAATTTTGATCAGCATCGCAACTATCATTTATTCGACCTTGAACAAGAAACGGCCCTGCAACTGACCGAAGGCAGTGGTGATAATGTGTTTGGTGGTTTCCTCACTAGCCAAGAAGACGCCCTCATTTTTGTCAAAAACAACAAGCAACTCATTCGTGTTGACTTAAAAACCCAGGAACACAGCGTGCTTTACGAAGTAGCAAAAGGCTGGGTGGGTTATGGTACTTGGGTACCGAATTCTGCCTGTACAAAAGTGGTCGGCATTGAAATCAAAGACACAGATTACGTCGAGCTAGACAGTTGGGAAAAATTTGCTCAGCTCTACCACCAAAGCCCACGCTGCCGATTGATTTCTATCGATCTAAAAACAGGCCAGCGCAATGTGGTTTATGAAGACAACATCTGGCTGGGTCATCCACTTTATCGCCCATATGATGACAATACCGTGGCCTTTTGCCATGAAGGCCCTCACGACCTGGTAGAAACTCGCATGTGGATGATCGATGAGAACGGCGATAATCTGCGTAAAGTCTATGAACAGGATCAAGACGAATCCTGTACTCACGAATTCTTCGTGCCTGACGGCTCGAAAATGATGTTTGTGTCTTACCGTCCAAATACCAATAAACGGGAGCTTTGCTCGGTGGATGCCAGCACGTTAGCCTTCAAAGTGGAAACAGAAATGCCAGCTTGCAGCCATTTAATGAGTAACTACGATGGCAGTTTGGTGGTTGGCGATGGCTCTGGCACACCAGTCGATGTGACTGACACCTCCGGACACACGATTGAAAACGATCCAAATCTTTATGTGATTGACCTTAAGTCCGATTCTATTAAGGCCATTGCTGAGCACAATACCAGCTGGGTAGTGTTGAACGGCGATCGCCAAATCAATCATCCACACCCTTCTTTTACCCCTGATAATCAATCCGTGCTTTATGGTTCCGACGTGAATGGCTCACCAGCGGTTTACATCGCGAGTATTTCTTAATAAGGAGAAATGCTTGAGAAAAGACTTAGGCCTTCTTGAACAGAATGTGCCTGAGAAAGTGGCGTTTTGAGATTCAAACGAATCTCACCAAGAGTGTTACTCTCTGTACGAGTTTTGCCCAGTTAGGAAACTAACTGGGCTTTTTTTACTCTCTTTTTTACTCTTTTATAGCTCTATCACTGCCATGACTCAAATCATTTGTTTTGAGTCAACGCCGACAATGCTGAGTCAAGAGTTTGGCTAATCAGAGTATTGATTGTCATTGGCCCTACGCCACCTGGAACAGGGGTCAGTGCCGCGACACGTCCTTCTAAGCCAACCTTTTCGATATCACCAATGCCACCAGGGTGATAACCAGCATCCACCACAACAGCACCGTCCTTGATCCACTCGGCCTTGATTAATTCTGGCTGACCCACTGCACCCACCAAGATATCAGCTTCAGCAACCCTTTTCGCCAAATCCGCTGTGCGAGAATGGCAGATGGTTACCGTTGCATTGGCATTGAGTAACATGGCAGCCATAGGCTTACCTAAGATCGCGCTTCGTCCAACCACAACCGCATGTTTACCAGCGATTTCAATACCGGATTCCTTCAACAAGGTCATAATACCGGCAGGCGTTGCAGAGCCATAAGCAGGTAACCCCATGCTCATCAAACCGAAGCCTTTGGTCGTTACGCCATCCACATCTTTTGCAATCGCAATGGAGTCGAAACAAGCTCTTTCATCAATCTGCTCTGGCACAGGATGCTGCAATAGGATACCGCATACATTCGGGTCATCATTCAACCCTTGGATAACCGCAAGCAATTCTTCAGTGGTTGTGCTCGAAGGCAATTCTACCGCTTTCGAGCCCATGCCAACACGGGCACAGGCATTTTGTTTCATTTGAACATAAGTGGCAGACGCCGGATCATCACCGACCAGTATGGTCGCTAGAACCGGTTGCTCACGCCCTTTATCAAGCAAATTTTGCACTTGATTGCTCAGCCACTGCTCACGATTTTTGGCCAGTGCCTTTCCATCTAGAATTTGTGTCATTTGTTCACCTTTTCTCACTGTTGAGTAAGTCTTTGAAAATCAGCACTTGATGTTTTCCATCGCTGGATCGTAGAAAGAACGCAACGAAGGTACAACCTTGTAACGAACACATTCCACTTCGATTTCAAATTCACTGTTTTCAAGCCACTCTTTGTTCACCCCTTCATCGTGATGAACGTAACCCATAGCAACGGTCGCGCCGACGGTATGACCAAACATACCCGCAGTAGTACGACCAACGATTTTGCCGTTTGCCCAGATAGGTTCCTCGTGGTAACACAAAGGCTCACTGTCTTCGAACTTAAAGGCAACAAAACGCTTGCTTAGAGGCGTGTGTTGTTTCTGCTCTAGTAAAGCTTCTTTACCGATGAAACCGCCTTCTTTATTGAAGTCAGAAGCAAAGCTCAAGCCGGCTTCAATTGGCGTATCCTCATCCGTAATATCATGTCCCCAGTGACGGTAGCACTTCTCCATACGCAATGAGTTCATCGTGTGGTATCCGTAAGGACGAATACCAAATTCTTCACCAGCGGCCATCACAGCGTCATAAACAGATGGAGCGTATTCCGTTGGGATATACAATTCCCAACCAAGTTCTCCCACATAGGTAATACGTGATGCACGAACCACAGCATACTGCAGTTCAATCTCTCTAGAGGTAGCAAATGGGAAGCCTTCATGAGAAAGATCGTCACGAGTCAATTTGCTTAAGGTTTCACGTGATTTAGGCCCCATTACCGTGACCACAGCATAAGCAGAAGTAACGTCCGTAATGACTACCATAGTGTCGGCAGACTTGTTACGTTTCAGCCAATCCATGTCACGGTTTTGACATGCAACACCGGAAACAATCAGATACTTATCTTCTGCTAGACGGGTGACCGTCACATCCGCTTCAATCCCACCACGGTCGTTCAACCATTGGGTGTAGACCATTTTACCGACAGCAACATCAATGTTGTTTGAGCAAATGCGGTTCAGGTATGTCATAGCATCAGGCCCTTCAACTTGATACTTACAGAAGGAGCTCTGATCGATCACACCAACGGCATTACGCACAGCTAAGTGTTCTTGACGGTTGTTCTCAAACCAATTCTGACGGCCATATGAATACTCATATTTGGCTTCTTGACCCTCGGTAGCAAACCAGTTGGCACGTTCCCAACCATTTTCAGTACCAAATACCGCACCTTGCGCTTTAAGTTGTTCATGCAATACCGAACGACGCACACCACGAGAGGTTTTGAATTGCTTGAATGGGAAATGTGTTTCGTATAACAGTCCCAATGTTTCCGTGGTACGCTCTTCCAAATAGTGTTGCGTGCCTTGGAATGGCATATTACGACGAATGTCCACGTCCCATAGATCACGAGGCGCATGGCCCTTGTGAATCCATTCTGCAAGCATTTTCCCAGCACCACCAGCTGACTGAATACCTACTGAGTTAAAACCTGCAGCAACAAAGTAATTACGCAATTCTGGCGCTTCACCCAAATGGTATCTGTCATCCGGAGTAAAAGACTCAGGGCCATTGAAGAACACCTGTAAACCGGTTTCCTCCAACTTTGGAATACGATACATGGCGCGCTCAAGATAAGGCTCTAAATGCTCGAAATCATCAGGCAACTGGTCGAAGAAGAAATCTTCCGGAATGCCTTTTTGACCCCAAGGTTTGGCATCTGGCTCAAACATACCAACCAACAATTTGCCAGCGTCTTCCTTGTAGTAACAATAGCCGTCCATGTCTCGCAAGGTTGGCAAACCATGCTGTAGATCTGGCATATTTTCGGTCACAACATAGAAGTGCTCAGCAGCATGAAGCGGTACGTTAACACCAGCTTTTTTACCAAACTCACGCGCCCACATACCCGCACAGTTCACTACGTACTCAGCGTCGATATCGCCGTGATCTGTGATCACACCAGCGGCTTTACCGTCGCGTATTTTCATATCCAGCACTTTAACGCCTTCAATGACTTGAGCACCGCCCATACGAGCGCCTTTTGCCAAGGCTTGTGTCACGTCAACTGGGCTTGCCATACCGTCTTCAGGTAGATGAATAGCGCCACAAACATCGTCAATGTTGAGCAAAGGCCACAGCTCTTTAGCTTGATCAGGTTCAATTACATGACAAGGAAAGCCACACACTTTTGCCATTGAAGCACCGCGCTTCAACTCAGACAAACGTTCTTTATTGGTCGCAATCGTCAAAGAACCATTACGCACAAAGCCTGTCGCCTGTCCCGTTTCTTGCTGCAACTGCTCATAAAGGCTCGCACTGTAGTTAGCCAACATAGACATGTTGTAAGTAGCACGCAAGGTAGGTACCAAACCTGCCGCATGCCAAGTGGTGCCACAAGTGAGCTGACGACGTTCTAATAGAACGACGTCTTTAATGCCCAATTTAGTAAGGTGATAAGCCACACTACAACCAATGACGCCACCACCAACAATGACGACTTGTGCAGAACTTGGAATTTTCTTTGTCATTTCTTTTCCCCTCACTCGTATCAACGAATGATTGTCAGCCTACGTTTCTATCGGAATACAACCGTCTTATTACCGTGCACTAATACTCGGTCCTCAAGGTGATCACGCACCCCTCTGGCCAACACGGTTTTCTCGACGTCTTTACCCAAACGAACCAAGTCTTGCACGTTATCACTATGAGAAACACGCACTACGTCTTGCTCAATAATAGGACCTTCATCCAATTGCTCTGTGACATAGTGACAAGTCGCACCAATCAATTTCACGCCTCGACGAGACGCCTGATGGTAAGGACGCGCACCGATGAAAGAAGGCAAGAAACTGTGATGAATATTGATCACCTTGTGGCGTAATTTTTCACACAATGACTGAGGAAGAATCTGCATATAGCGCGCTAACACCACACAATCTGTTTGGTAGCGGTCAATTAAATCTTCTACTTGCTGGAAACCTGGCGCTTTGTCGTCTTTATCGATCACAACATGGTGATAATCAATGCCGTACCATTCAACCAAGCCACGCATGTCTTCATGGTTAGAAATCACGCAGGCGATATCACATTTCAAATCACCACTGCGCCAGCGATCTAGCAAGTCAGACAAACAGTGACTTCCCTTACTGGCCATGATCACAACACGTTTCGCTTGCTGGGTATCCACCAAACGCAAGTTCATATCGAATTCTTGTTTGATACCAGCCAATTTGTTTTCCAACTCCTCGATACCAAAAGGTAAAGAGTCTGCACGCACTTCTAAGCGTGAAAAAAAGCGATTACTTTCTTCGTCCGAGTGATGAGCAGCTTCATTGATCCAGCCACCATTAGAGGTAATCACCTCACCAACGCGCGTCACTATGCCTACCTGATCCGGACAATCCAAAATAATTCGGTACAATCGACTAGTCATTTACATCTCTCCGTTAAGCTTCCTGACATCACCAGGAAGCGTAAAAATTGCTCTATCAGCTAAGCTGTGCTTCAAGTTCTGGAATGGCTTCAAATAGGTCTGCTTGCAAGCCGTAATCTGCTACACCAAAAATCGGTGCTTCTTCATCTTTGTTAATGGCAACAATGACCTTAGAGTCTTTCATACCCGCAAGGTGCTGGATGGCACCCGAAATGCCCACAGCAATGTACAAATCTGGCGCAACGATTTTGCCAGTTTGACCGACTTGCATGTCATTGGACACAAAACCTGAATCCACTGCAGCACGAGATGCACCGACTGCAGCACCAATCTTGTCAGCCACTTTTTCCAACATGGAGAAGTTGTCACCATTTTGCATACCGCGACCACCGGAAATGATGATGCGAGCATTGGTCAATTCTGGGCGCTCAGATTCGTTAACCTGTTCGCTGATGAAACGCGATAGACCTAAGTCAGTCGCTTCCGCTAAGGCCTCAACAGGTGCTGCACTGGCGCCTTCTGCTACCGCATCAAATGCCGTAGTACGAACCGTCATCACTTTCACCGCGTCACCACTTTGCACAGTGGCAAGCGCATTACCAGCGTAGATTGGACGGACAAAGGTGTCTGCGCTAACAACGTCAGTAATTTCTGAAATTTGATCAACGTCTAGTAACGCCGCCACACGTGGCAACAAGTTTTTGCCTTGCGTCGTCGCAGGAGCCAACACATGAGTCACCCCTTTCGCAGCAACCAGCTCTTGTACAAAAGGCGCTAGGTTTTCAGCCAATTGATTGGATAAAGCAGCACAATCAGCAAGCAATACCTGAGCAACACCTTCTAACTTAGAAGCTTGTTCTGCCACCGCAGCACAATCTTTACCGGCAACCAAAAGTTGAATCTCGCTGCCGCTTTTCTCTGCAATCGCTGCTGCGGCTTTAAGTGTGTGAGCCGTAGCTGGTTTCAATAGCGCATTATCATGTTCAGCAATAACTAAAATCGACATTAGAGTACTCCCGCTTCAGATTTCAATTTTTCAACAAGATCTGCCACAGTAGAGACCATTTGGCCCGCGGCACGAGTTGGCGGATTGTTTACCGCAATGGTGGTTAGGTTAGAGGCAACTTCAACACCAAGCTCTTCCGGTGTTAGCACATCCAAAGGCTTGCGTTTTGCTTTCATAATGTTAGGCAAAGACGCGTAGCGTGGTTCATTCAAACGCAGATCCGTCGTGATCAAGGTCGGTAGTTTCAGAGCAACTTGTTGTAAGCCACCGTCAACTTCACGAGTAACCAATACTTCCTCACCTTCTACTTTCACTTCTGACGCAAAAGTACCCTGAGACATGCCCGCTAGCGCCGCTAACATTTGACCCGTCTGGTTGTTATCACCATCGATAGATTGTTTGCCCAAGATCACCAGTTTGGCTTCTTCTTTAGCAACGACTTTGTTTAGCAGTTTCGCAATGGCCAATGGCTTAAGATCATCGCCCGCTTGCACTTGAATGGCACGATCGGCGCCCAAGGCCAAACCCGCTCTCAATTGCTCTTGGCAAGCATCACTACCAACGCTCACAACAACCACTTCCGTTGCAATACCCGATTCCTTTAGACGAATCGCTTCTTCAATTGCTATTTCACAAAATGGGTTAATTGCCATTTTGATATTCGAAAGCTCGACACCAGTATTATCTGCTTTCACTCGCACTTTGACATTAGCATCAACAACGCGCTTAACCGCCACTAGGATTTTCACATCAACCTCCACTAGGCTCATAAAAATGGAAAAAAGGGATAAAAATTTTACTACTTCAACACTTACATATTGGGGTAATTTGGCCCACCACCGCCTTCCGGCGTCACCCATGTGATATTTTGCGATGGATCTTTGATATCGCAGGTTTTGCAATGCAGGCAATTTTGGGAATTAATTTGAAAAGTTTCCTGAGCCTCAGTTTCGGCCGAAACCACTTCATACACACCCGCAGGGCAAAAACGTTGTGCAGGTTCTGCCCATTTAGGAAGATTGACAGTAATCGGCACTGCATCATCCGCTAAACGCAAATGATTTGGCTGATCTTCTTCGTGATTGGTGTTCGACAAAAACACCGATGACAATTTATCAAAACTCAACAGACCATCCGGCTTAGGGTAGTCAATTTTGTCACTGACATTGGCTTCTTTTAGTTGCGCGTAATCAGGATGAGTGTCATGCAAGGTAATAGGTAACTTCACCACATTTTGCTCTACGTAGTTAAAAGCACCACCTAGATACATACCAAATTTGTGTAAGGCTGGGCCAAAGTTACGCGTGTCATATAGCTCTTTAAATGCCCAGCTGGCTTGCCACGCATCACTAAAACCTGTGAGATCCTGACCCGCTTGATCTTGTTCATTTTGTGACAGTGCTTCAAAAACCGTTTCCGCAGCCAACATGCCCGATTTCATTGCCGTATGGGTGCCTTTGATTTTAGAAAAATTCAATGTGCCAGCATCACAACCAATTAATAGGCCACCAGCAAAGGTCATTTTCGGCAAGCAATTAAAGCCACCTTTGGTAATAGCACGAGCACCATAAGACACTCGAACACCACCTTCTAAATATTGCTTTAGTTGCGGATGGTGTTTCATGCGTTGAAATTCATCAAATGGACTTAAATAAGGGTTCTGGTAATTCAGATCCGTAATCAAGCCAACGACTACTTGATTGTTATCTGCATGATATAAGAAGAAACCACCACTGGCGCCATTTTCACTTAACGGCCAACCTGTTCCGTGTACCACTAGACCTGGTTGATGTTTAGCCGGATCAATATCCCACAGCTCTTTAATGCCTAAACCATAGTGCTGCGGATCTTTACCTTGATCCAATTGGAAGTGCTGAATAAGCTGCTTACCTAGATGACCGCGACTGCCTTCACTAAAGAGGGTATATTTCGCACGCAGCTCCATTCCTGGCATAAACATTCCGGCTTTTTCATTGCCAGACTTATCAACGCCCATATCACCAGTTATTACACCTTTTACAACATTGTCTTCAATCAGCACGCTGGCCGCAGTAAAGCCTGGGAATATTTCCACGCCCAAGTTTTCAGCTTGCTGAGCCAACCAGCGACAGACATTGCCTAAAGAAACAATGTAGTTTCCGTGGTTATGCATATTTTTTGGCACTAAAGCATTGGGGACAACGCGAGCCGATTCAGCATCTTTCAACAGAAGTATTTCATCTTTAGTAACAGCGGTATTAATAGGTGCATCAAGATCACGCCAGTTAGGTATAAGTTCCTCTAATGCAGTGGTTTCCAGTACGGCACCTGACAATATATGCGCACCGACTTCAGAACCTTTTTCCACAACACACACAGAAAGATCTTGAGATGCATCATTGGCCTGTTGCATTAAGCGAATGGCCGCCGATAAGCCTGATGGCCCAGCGCCAACAATGACCACATCAAACTCCATCATTTCACGATCCATCAGTCTCCCCCATTTAAATTTAACCGATACCGTTTAGGTCATACCCAAAATGACCCCGTGGGCACTAAAAATAAATTGGATTGAGTGAAAAAACAAACATTTTTTTCATTTTTGTGATTTTTAATATTTTGTTTTCACAAAACGCACCATTAATGTACACAAAATCCCCCTTTTTAAGCAACACCAGCACCCAGACAAAAACACAATTTCTTTACTTTTCTATAAGTTAGAAAAAAGCAGCTCACCTTAATCATAAAAAATCACAAAAAATCAGCAAAAATTGCTCCAAAACAGCTCAAAAAAAATTTTTCTGCACTAAAAACAAGCTTTTATGTATTGTTAGAAAAACTAACATAATCACAAAACTTCTCATTTGTCGGCCTGTTTTTTTCGCGGCAGTATCTAGAAAAAGTGCTCGATTATTGGTCAAGCTAATAACCAAGCATGCAGGGATAAGCCTGCAAAATTCCCCAACTGAAAAGTGTGATGAAGGAAATACCCATGAAGACGAATACAAAGTACGCAAGTTACAAAAAAGCCATCCTCTGTGGTTCACTCGCTCTATCCGCTCAATTCGGCCTCGCTGCTGACAAACCAGATACCGTGACGGTTGGTTATTTCTTGGAGTGGCCAACCGCCAACCAAGTCGCGCAAGTCAATAAAACTTACGACAAAGAAATGGGCGTCAATGTTGAATGGCGTGCTTTCGATTCAGGTACCGCTATGTCAGCCGCTATGGCTTCAGGAGATGTGGATATTTCTTATTCACAAGGCTTAGTCCCTTTCACGGTTGCCGTATCTCAAGGTTTGCCAATCACTATGGTTGGTGTCGCCGTCTCTTATGCTGAAAACGACAACTGTGTTGTAAACAGCAAAGCCGGCATCACCAAAGACAATGCAAAACAATTACAAGGCAAAAAAGTCGCTGTACCTTTCGGTACGGTTGCCCACTACAAGATGCTGAAGACACTGGATCATTTGGGTGTGAACAGCAAGCGCATTCGCTTATTGGATATGCCTCCAGCAGATGGTGCAGCCGCACTTGCTCGTGGTGATGTCGCCATGGCCTGTGGTTGGGGTGGCGCGCTTAGCCGCATGAAGAACTATGGTTCCGTGCTGATGACTGCCAGCGAACAAGAAGCCATTGGCATCCGCGTTTTTGATGTTATTTCTACCACCAACAGTTTCGCTAAAAATTACCCAGAGCTTGTGACTGAGTTCTTGCAAGTTACCGATGATGCCAACCTTGCTTACCGTAAAGACCCAGCATCAGTAGAAGAAACCATCGCTAAAGCGGCTGGTCTATCGGTTGAAGACTCAAACAATGTTCTGAAACTCTTTAAATTCCCAGTCAAAAAAGAACTTTTGTCAAAAGAGTGGTTTGGTGGCACAGTACAAACCTACACTAAAGAAGTAGCGGATTTCTTTGTTGCGCAGAAGCAAATGCCAAAAGCATTACCAGACTATAGCGCTACCATTGACAGCAGCTTTTATCAAAACGTGAACTGATTTCACTTCAGTTCACTTTAATCGTAAAGCGGTAATCAAGAGTATTTGATGCCGCTTTTTTCACACCATAGGAAGTCCAAATATGTCTGAATTGCTTGTGGAAAATGTCTCTATGATTTTTGATACACCAGGCGGTGATCAAGTGGAGGCTCTCCAAAACATTAATTTCTCTCTAAAGCAAGGAGAGCTATTGTCCATCTTGGGGCCATCAGGTTGTGGTAAAAGTACATTACTCAACATCGTGGCAGGCTTTCTTGATCCAACCCATGGCTCTGTCAGCAACAATGGAAACATTCTACATGGCCCAGGAGCGGATCGCGGCATGGTATTCCAACAAGGTGCCTTATTTGAGTGGCTTTCAGTAAGGGACAATATTGGCTTTGGTTTACGCATGAAAGGCAGCACCAGCAACAACATTAAGACGGTTGTTGACGAACTGCTTGATACCGTCGGCTTACAAGATTTTGGCGATAAAGCCATTTATGAACTATCTGGCGGTATGCAACAAAGGGTGGCACTGGCTCGTTGTCTAGCAAATGATCCCGACATTATTTTAATGGATGAACCATTAGGCGCTTTGGATGCTTTAACTCGAGAAAAAATGCAAAGCTTGGTTCTTAAGCTTTGGAAAGAGACTGGTAAAACCATCATTCTTATCACTCACAGTGTAGAAGAAGCTTTGATGCTTGGCGAACGACTATTTGTTATGGCTCCAAGACCTGGTCGAGTCAAAAAAGAGTACGCACTGCCTTTTGCTGAAGCAGGACTCACTCAAAACCCTAGAGAAATTAAAACCTCCCCTGAATTCATTGCCACCCGAGAAGAAATACTCACTATGATTTGGGAGATGGAAGAAGAAATTATGGGCACAAATAACGAAGCAGGAGCCTAATTCATGTCTCTTAAAGAAAAAATAAAAGCATTTTTTGGAATCGAAAGTTCCGGATTAGCAAAGCGCAAAACCGTCACCTTTGGCGACACGTCGAGTGTGACCTCAGGTAGAGGATGGAGTATCTTTTCTGTCCTTACATTGGCAGTAGTCTGGTTTATTGTGAGTAAGTTCCAATTGGTGAACCCGATTTTCTGGCCAGCACCTTCTGCTGTTTGGGATCAGTTCATTAGTATTTCCTCTGATGGTTATCGTAACTTTTCACTGTGGGAACATATCTGGGCAAGTCTGTATCGTATTTTAGTCGGCTTCAGCCTTGGTTGTCTGATCGGGATCCCTCTGGGCTTTGCCATGGGGTTATCTAAAGTCATGCGCGGTTGGTTTGATCCAATTGTCGAATTCTTTCGACCTATTCCACCATTGGCATTTATTCCTCTAGTGATTATCTGGTCTGGTATCGGCGAGCGATCAAAAATTCTACTGCTGTTTTTTGCTGCTCTATGGATCATGATTATCGCAGCACGTGCGGGTGTAAGCAGCATTAAGCTTAATAAAATCCATGCGGCCTACTCGCTTGGCGCAAACAAACGTCAGATTCTTTACCATGTAATTTTACCTAACTCTTTACCTGAGATCTTTACTGGTATGCGTGTCGCTATGGGCGTCTGTTGGGGAACAGTAGTTGCTGCAGAACTGGTGGCCGCTGAGTCAGGTATTGGCTATATGATCATGGTAGCAAGTAAGTTTCTATCGACCGACATTGTCGTTCTAGGTGTGATCATTGTTGGCCTCATTGGTTATGGCATCGATATCTTGATGCGCAAGTTAGAAGCCAAACTAATCCCTTGGAAAGGCAAAGCGTAAGCTAACACCTACATCATGCATAAGCTCTAGTTTGATGGAGCTTATGCATGAAAAAACTCGATGCAGTAACGCTGCAGTATTTCATCTTCTCTGAGTTCCTGACGCAACCAATGACCAAAACACGTTGCTCTGGAATTATTGATAAACTCTGCCTCCTGAACCAAATACCAGCACCCCTGTTCTGGCGCTGTAAGTTCTATCGGTAAAACCAATTTATTGGCGGCCAAATAGGCACTTGCAAAATAGATAGGAACTACCGCTACGCCCATATGATTAGCCGCGGATTCCACTGCCAATACGCAGTTATCAAGCTCATTCACTATTTTTAATCTGTCTTGCCGCACACCATGATGTTTCGACCAGACCGATAAATTAGGTGGGGATTCCATGACATTTAGAAATGGCAGACGACTTAAATCATTGAGGCTGCGACAAGGGTTCTCTGCTAAAAATTGAGGGCTGCACACAGGTACCAATGAGCCACGAAACAAAGGATGGTAAATCAAATCATCAGAAGGCTGTTCACTGTAGATTACTCCTATGTCAGCCTTATCTTTTTCAAATTCCCAACCAAGGTAATTATTGTAAAGCTCCACCTGAATGTTTTGGAATTGCTGACGAAAACGACTCAATCTTTGAATCAACCATAAGCTGATAATGCCAATATAAGTATGAACCGTTAATTCCCCTTTATTCGGCTCGCCAAATAGCTCTATGGTGCTTTGCTCTATACGGCGAAAAGCTTGATGAATTTCACCATAATAACGTCGACCAATATCGGTCAATTCAACACTGCGTCCATGACGAAGAAACAATGGAATTTCAAGGTCACTTTCAAGTTTTTTAATTTGATGGCTCACCGCAGAATGGGTCACATTCAGCTCTCTTGCAGCATTCTGAAAGCTCAATAACCTGGCGGTGGCTTCAAAAGCCCGTAACGCATTTAATGGCGGTGTATGTCGTTTCATTTAAACTCCAACTACCGAACTGTAGCCTGTTGCATTCAATAACCAATCCCGAAAAACTATCGATGCCTCAGATAACTGAGCATCGTGGCGATGACATAAATAATAATTACCTGTAGTAGGGGTTTTATCCCCAAAAGGTGGCACTAATAACTCGGCAAAACGTCCTTTTCGCATCATGTCGTCATACATGAGACAAACGCCAAAATCATTGACTGCCATAGAAACCGCGGCGGCATGACTGTCCATGTAATGACGATCCTGATCCAGTAAATGATCCAGTTTCATGTCTTGCAGCCAATTTCCCCATCCACATGGCGTACCGATTACATCTAATAACGGCATACCAATTAAGTCCTCTGAACTGTGGATCCGACGGGCAACATTTTCCGAGCAATATGGCCTTAACAGTGGGGTAATCAATGGATATACCTCAAAACCAGGCCAATCTCCAACACCATATCGAATTTCCAACTCTGTGGTGGAAATATCAAAATCAGAATCCCAATTGGTACCAGATTGGCGTACCACTATGTGGGGATAAATCGCATGAAAATTCGCCAAATTGGGCCCCAGCCAGAGCACACTGAATGAAGTATTAACACTAACATTTACCAGCGTGGTATTCACCGGATTGAAAATTTGCGCAGCTCCAATATTCAGCTGACGTAAAGAGTTTTGCACTAAAGGCAAAAACGCTCGCCCCATGTCTGATAATTGAATGCCTCGATTCACCCGCACAAAAAGTTGCTGATGCAAATGATGTTCCAAAAGTTGAATCTGTTGACTTACGGCAGACTGGCTCATATTTAATTCTTTGGCAGCCTCTGTAAAGCTCTGTTCACGGGCCGCCACTTCGAAGGTTCTGAGCCAATTTAATTGTATGCTGTGTGTTAATTTTTTATCCATTAGCTCTACTTATCTATTTGGCCGTAATTTATCGTTTGAAGTGATTCCACTCGATTTATAACATCGAAAGCAAGAATTCAACAAGTTCTCATGATTTCCACTAGATAAACTAGATAAAAGAGTGACGTTCGATGAAAAGTACGACTGATGTTTTAATTATAGGCGGCGGTATCGCTGGTGTGAGTACCCTTTACCACTTGACCAAACTGGGCTGGACGGATGTCATGCTAACCGAAAAGTTAGAACTGACATCTGGTTCCACTTGGCACGCTGCCGGTAACCTACCGCATTTCAGTAACAGCTTCAATATTATGAAGCTTCAACAATATAGTATTGCTCTGTATGCTAAACTCAAAAAAGAAACTGGCCAAGTAGATCATCACCAAACAGGCGCGGTACGTCTTGCACACACACAAGATCGTATGGATGAGTTTCAACGTGTTGCTGCCTTGTCAGAGTTAGCAGGCTTGAGACTTAAAATCGTTAATAATGACGAGCTTAAAGAACTTTACCCTTACCTTGATACTTCCGACCTGGTCGGTGGTCTTTGGGATCCAGACGACGGTCACATTGACCCTACTAGCATCACCAACACAATGGCCGCTCATGCTCGTGAAGCAGGTGCAACCATTGTTCGTAACAATCCAGTAAGTGCTATCGAACAGCAACCAAACGGTCGTTGGAAGGTTACCACTGAAAAAGGCGTGATTGATGCGGGCATCATAGTCAATGCCGCAGGCTTCCGTTGTAACGAAGTGGCTAAGATGGTTGGCCATCAGCTACCTGTTGCTTCAATGGAGCACCAATTTGTAGTGACCGACAACATCCCTGAGCTAGAAGAATTAGATACTATGATTCCAATGCTTCGTGACCCAGATGTGTCTTACTACTTACGCCAAGAAGGCAAAGGCTTGATCCTTGGGCCTTACGAGAAAGGTGGTATTCCATGGGCGACAGACGGTGTGCCAAAAGAGTTTGGTCAAGAACTATTGCAACCTGACCTAGATCGTATTGAAGACATCATGTGTACGGCTATGGAACAGATCGAGATGATCGGCCATGCTGGTATTAAAACTGTCGTAAACGGCCCAATCACTTACACGCCAGATGGCCACCCACTGATTGGTCCTGTACATGGTATTGATAACTACTTCGTCTGTACTGGTTTCAACTTCGGTATTGTACAAGGCGGTGGCGCTGGTCATTTCATGTCTCAGTGGATCGTCAACGGTCATCCTGAATTGGATCTATTTGAACTGGATCCTCGTCGTTTTGGTGATTACGCAAATCACGACTACACAGTGGCAAAAGCGACTGAAGTATACGCTAACGAATATCAGTTAGGCTTCCCCAACGAATACGCAATGCGTGACGCTAAGCGAAACAACAAGCAGTCTCCTATCTACCAAGATCATAAAGACAGCAATGCAGTATTCGGCGCTTACTTTGGCTGGGAACGTGCCAGTTGGTTTGCCCCAGAAGGCGTTGAACCAAAAGAAGAACACAGCTTCCGCCGTGGTAATTGGTTTGATGCGGTTGCCAAGGAATGTCAGCATGTTCAAAAACATGTTGGCCTGTTGGATTTATCACCTTTTGCTAAATTCGAAGTGTCAGGTCCAAATGCTTTGGCGTATTTAGAAAGCATGTCACCAAACCAGATGCCAACAAAAGCAGGTCAAATTGCTTTGTCACACCCTCTAACAAAAGAAGGTACCGTGGCATGGGAATTCTCTGTCACCTTGCTAGAAGACGGCCGCTACTACCTGATGGGACCTGCTGCTGCTGAACTTCTCATTGAAGATTGGTTGCGTACACGCTTACCAAGCGATGGCTCTGTACAGCTAAGCAACATTACTCAAGACTACGGTACATTAGTCATTGCTGGCCCAGACGCTCGTAAAGTACTTTCTAAGATCACTGATGCGCCGTTGGATAACGATGCCTTCCCATGGTTCAGCGGACAAGAAATTAGCGTAGCAGGCATCAAGCTACGTGCTTTGCGCATGAACTTTGTGGGCGAATTAGGTTGGGAATTACACCACCCTATTGGCGATCAAAAAGCCTTGTACGATGCACTAATGGCCGCTGGCGAAGAATACCAACTACGTCATTTCGGTTTGCGTGCGATGGATTCTATGCGCTTGGAGAAAGGTTACCCAATGTGGGGCCATGATCTGAATGTTGAATTCAATGCTTACGAAGCCAACCTAGGATACTTTGTCAAAATGGGCAAAGGCGATTTCGAAGGTAAAGCAGCGCTGCAACAAGCTAAAGAAGCAGGCATCAAAACCAAGCTGGTTCTACTTGAACTGCACGATGCCGATGTGGACGCAGCAGTGGGTATGGAGCCTGTCTACGCGAATGGTGAAATCGTCGGCCAGATTAGTTCTGGTGGTTACGGACACCGAGTGGAGAAAAGTCTCGCTTTGGCCTACATGAATGTTGATGCGTTAGAGAGTGACCTAAGCGTAAAAGTGTTAGGTAATCTATATGCCGCATCTTGCATTAAGGGTGCGATCTATGACCCTAAAGGCGACATGTTGAAACTAAACGACTAACCGCAACTGGCGGATAACCTCCGCCAGTCTTTTGACAACGGCAACCGATTTTTCTGTCTAGGTTGCCGTTTTTTTTGCCTTCCCTTCACACAAACAAGCTTCCCTTCATAGAAACAATTGGCTTATTCATGCTTTCTCAAGCAACATTTTTACTGATACGATAAATACTACCTAGTAACCTGCTACTAAGGTCCAAACCACAACTACAGGCTCTTCATCGGAGGGGTTTCTGATCCAATGAGGCTCATCACCAGCAAGAGCAAAACTGTCGCCTGCTGTTAGCAGAAAACGCTTGTCTCCAATCCCTAGCTCTAAGGTACCAGATTGCACTAACCCTGCCTCTTCTCCTAGACGTTTGCGAGGTTTAGTATTACCTTCACCTGGCTCAATGGTGGTAAGTATCATGTGCATTTGGCCAGATAAGCTTGGTGATAATAGCTCTTCACGCATACCACTGCCTGTATAGCTCAAGCTACGACGGGCATTTTTACGGACAATGTGATTAAGCTCTTCTAGCGGAGCCTCATTATCCGTATGAAAAAACCAACTGACTTTCACGCCCAATATATCACTAATGGATTGCAGCACAGCAATCGGCAGCGACGATACGCCACGCTCCACTTGACTGATATACCCCACTGAACGATTAATTTTTTCCGCCAAGGTCGCTAGGGTAATGCCTTTGGCTTTACGAAGATCGCGAATTTGTCGACCAATACGTAGATTTTCATTATCGACTTGTCGATCTATTTTTATTGTCATGATTATCCTGTTTTTAATATCTTCATCCTCTAAGGATAAAACAATCCTGAGATCGAATTAAGAGGCGAAGCTTGATTCATTTAAAAAGCACAGAAAAGGAAGATCAAATAAAAAAGCCACTCTACTGAAAACTAGAGCGAATAGCCTAAATGACATCTATGAGCACTTTTCTACCTTTTTATTATTCAATCATGCTGTGGATGATTTTCGACAGTTTTTCAATGCCTAAAGCAATTTTATTGGTTGGAATAGAAGAAAAACCCAAACGAAAATAACTGCTTGCTTCTTCTTGTTCCACATAATGAATTTTACCTGGCTCTATCAAAATACCTTGCGCTTTGGCTTTTACTTTTAACTCAGCCGCATCCAGTTTTGCAGGGCCTTTTATCCAGTAGCTAGAACCACCAAAACTGGGCGTGTTATGACAACCCGGCAAATACTTCTCTAAGGCATCATTCATGGCTCGCCATCTCGCTTTATAGTTACGTGCAATATTCATGATGAGAGCATCATGATACCCTCGCTCAAGGAACAAGGCGGCGGCTCTTTGGTTATTTGAGGCAGGGTGACGAATCATTAAGCGACGCAAGGCTCTGGCTTCTTTTATCAGTTGCTCAGATCCCACAACATAGCCCAAACGCAAACCTGGCGCTAAGGTTTTTGATAAACTCCCAATGTAAATCACACGATCGTTCTTATCTAAACTCTTTAATGCTGGACTGGGTTCAATCTCAAAGTTGGTTTCACTTTCATAATCGTCTTCAATGATTAAAAAATTCTCTTGATTAGCGCGCTCAAGCAATTCGTAACGCCGTTCAATGGGCATGGTCACTGTGGTTGGACACTGATGACTTGGGGTAGTATAAATCAAATCACAGTCCGCTAATTCCTCATTGATAATGAGACCATGATCATCAATCGCAAGGGGTTTAATCGGACAACGATGTAAGTTGGCAATATTTCGAATGTCCACGTAACCAGGATTCTCCACCCCCAATACGGAAGAGGCATCCAATAATAATTGAACCAATAAGAATAAAGACTGTTGCGCCCCGACTGTCACCAAAATTTGTTCTTTATCAGCCCACACACCACGTCGAGGCAATAAACGAGTGCGAATTTGCTCAATCAATCGCGGATCATCATGATCCATACTGTCGGAAGCCCAATCACTTACTGCGGCATCACTGGCAGCATCGCGACAACATTCACGCCAATTAACCGCAGGAAAGATTTTTTCATCAAATTGACCGTAAATGAAAGGGTATTCATAGGTCTGCCAATCCCGAGCTTTAACTATATTTTGCTGCTCGCTAGGATGCACCTTAAAACGTTGCTGCCAGTTAATAGCGGTTGATTGCTGGATGTTTGAAGCAACCACTGACTCGACTTTGCCACGAAGAATATCTTCGTTTACAAAATAGCCTCGGCGCTCGCGTGCAACTATGTAACCATCGTCTAGTAAGTGTTCATAAGCTAAGACAACTGTATTACGTCCAACGCCTAGCTGCTGAGCCAATTTGCGACTTGAGGGTAATGGCATGTCCAATGGAATATTGCCCTTAAGGATGGCACTGGTGATTTGCTCTCTAAGTTGCTTCTGTAAACTGGTCCCGGATTTCTGAGACAAATGGAACAAATGATACATATTGACTCTTTACGACTCTTCCACAAATTGATTTAGACAATAACACCTGGCCATGACAAGCATTAACCTTGCCAACTTAGTAAATGCATTTTGATACACACTATTTAGGATTGTATCCTATGTTGACGCTTCTTAAAGAATGGAAAAGAAAAAACTGAGACGATGAGCTATCAATTATTCATTGATAGCAACGCCTGGGGGAACATACATCGTCTCAGTAAGGGTGAAGCCAAACCTCTCATCAAGGTTTAGTTAATTCAGCACACTAGTCGTTAGTGTTGTTTTGTCACTTCCGTTAGTGCTTCGTCAATGGCATCAACGATTTGATCAATATCTTGCTTAGTGGCGATCAAACCTGGTGCTAGACAGACAGTATTGTTAAAACTTTTGAATGAGCGATTGGTTCGGCCAATAATCACGCCATTGGCCATACAGTGAGCAGCAATAGCCATCACTACACCTTCTTCGACAGGCTCTTTTGTTTGTCGATCTTTCACCAATTCAAAGCCAGCAAACAAACCTTTACCTCGCACTTCGCCAATCATTGGATGTTTGTCCATCAATGCACTTAAACGCGCTTTCAAGTAATCTCCTTGTTGCTGAGTGTTTTCCAACAAGCCTTCATCTTCAATGATTTGCATATTAACTAAGGCAGCAGCAGGACCCGCTGTACAACCACCAAAGGTAGAAATATCACGGAAGTAACCCATTCTCGGATCATCTTCTTTAAATGCCGCGAAAACTTCCTCTGTAGTAACCGTACAGGAGATAGCCGCATAACCAGACGCCAAACCTTTTGCCATAGTAACGATGTCAGGCTGCACGCCATAATGCTGATAACCGAACCATTTGCCAGTTCGCCCCAAGCCACACACCACTTCGTCTATGTGCAAAAGCACATTGTATTTTTTACAAATCTCTTGCACGCGAGGCCAGTAACCCGCCGGTGGCTCAATGACACCGCCGCCTGCAGTAATAGGCTCCAAACACAAAGCGCCAACTGTTTCTGGGCCTTCACGAAGAATAACCTTTTCAATTTCGTTGGCCGCCCAAACACCATAGTCCTCTCCTTGAGATTCCTCTTGTGCACGGTATTCGCAGCAATGAGGTACTTCAATAAAGTCAGGTACAAACGGACCATAATGATCACGACGTTCTGCTTGCCCAGTGGCGCTCAATGCCGCAATTGTTGTACCGTGATAATCACGCTCACGGTATAAGATTTTGGTTTTCTTACCGCCGTATTTTTTATGCGCTATTTGACGCACAATTTTAAAGGCTTTCTCATTCGCTTCAGAGCCAGAGTTCGAGTAATAAACACGACTCATGCCAGGCATTTTATCGATCAATTTTTTGGCAAATAACGCCGCAGGAATATTACCCGCCGTTTGCGCAAAATAATTCATTGTTAATAACTGCTCACGCACGGCATCGGCAATTTCTTCGCGACCATAGCCAACGTTTACCGTCCAAACCGCACCAGACACAGCATCTAAATATTCATTGCCTTTGACATCCCAAACGCGCATCCCTTTACCTTTGACAATCATTAAAGGGTCGCTTGTTTCAAGTGGCTTATGATTTGCCAAGTGGTGCCAAACATGCGCTTTATCATTGGACAAAGCATCAACTGAATCGTATTCGTGAAGGTTATAAGACATTTTCGACCTCATATAAGAACATCAAATCAAGCACGTTACACGGCTTTCCTGATTTAACAGTACGCTTTGCAAGAAGGTTTCATTAGAGCCAGATAAGACACTTATCTAAGGCCAGAAAATCTTGCAAAGCGGGTGTTTATTACAATACTAATGTTTTGGTGTAACTCATCTCGCGCACAGCGTATTTAATACCTTCGCGACCCACACCACTTTCTTTTACACCACCAAATGGGAAATGCTCGGTTCTAAAACCAGGTCCATCATTGACAGCTAAAGTCCCTAAATCTAGGTCTTCGAAAAGACGACGAATGACGGCCAAATTCTGACTGAAAATACCACCTTGAAGGCCATAAGCCGTATTATTGATAATCGGTACAATGTCATCCACATTCGTGAATTTATACAAAGGAATGACAGGGCCAAACGTCTCTTCAACCATCAATTCACTCTCAGGGCTAACCTCTTCAAGAATAGTTGGATAGACAAATGCACCATCGTAACGGTTACCCAAGGCGACTTTTGCACCATCCGCAATGGCACTCTCAATACGGCCGCGGATTTCATCCGCCGCACCTTGATGGATTACAGGGCCGACAAAGGTATCGTCTAGCATTGGATCACCCACCACCAATTGCGCACTTTTCTCTACCAGAATGTCACGAAACTTGTCGTACACATCAGCATGGACAAAGACACGTTTTGCGGCCGTACAACGCTGACCTGCGGTTGCAAAGCGCTGATTGATCGAAACTTGTGCTGCTTTCTCAAGGTCACCATCTGGCATCACGATCAAAGGATCATTGCCGCCAAGTTCCAATAGCAATTTTTTGTAGCCAGCTGCTGCCGCAATGGCATTCGCTGCGGCAGTACCACCCGTAAAGTTGATTGCGTCGATATGGGGGTGTGCATTCAATTTATCCAAATCGCTCAGTGCCGGCATACAAAACTGCAGCACTTCTTCTGGGATTCCCGCTTGGTAACACAACTCAACCAGAAACTTAGAGGATTCCGTATTTTGTGGACCAGGTTTAAACAAAATGGCATTGCCTGCAGCAAACGCAGGACCGATTTTGTGGATCGCAATGTTAATAGGGAAGTTGAATGGCGTAATGCAAAAAACCGTTCCCAGTGGACGCCAGCAAACCACCCCAATCTTACCACCCATTGGGCCATAAGCATCGGAATCCAGACTTTCGCCAACAATTTGACGGGCTTCTTCACTGCTGGCAATGGCAGCATTGTAGGCACGTGACATTTCAACACGAGAATCAGAGATGGTTTTCCCTGTTTCCTTGGTGATCATCTTAGCAAGGGTTTCCGAATTGTCTTTCAACAAAACCGCCAATTTAGCGAGGATATTGGCACGCTCAAAGGCGGCCAAGTTACGCTGTATTTGTTGACCTTTTTCCAAAACAGCCAATTTCTCTTCCACTTCTTGCCAAGTGGTATAAGGGTATTCCCCAATTGCTTCATTGTTATAAGGATTTACTAAAGAATAAGTTTGACTCATAAGGGTACTCCCATTTGAAAAAGTTGATAAATAATGCGAATCAGGGCGGCAAATAACGCCACTTTCATCAGAGCAAAAAAGATTTTCGTATTAATCAGTCCCAATACCATGATGCCTAATCTGGCACCAATGACCGCAGCTAAACTCAACACAGCAATCAACCAGGCGTTATCAATAAAAGAAAAACCTAGATAGAGATAAGCCGGAATTTTGGTAAGATGAGCAAACAACTGCATTAAGGATTTATTGCAAACCACTTGTTCTTTTGTCAGATCATCACGTAAGAAAAATATCGCCAGAAGTGGGTCTATCGCGCCGGCGATAATGCCCAAGCTTCCTGTAGCGATGCCCACCCAAAAAAAGTTCTTTGATTGAATTTTGATATGCGGCATGCGTTTTGGCTTAAACAAGCTGTAAAAAATCAACACAGCCAATATCAGTAAGGGGTAAAACTCACCAACATACTTGACGATAAATAAAGTCGTCAGAATGGCGCCAAGCACAGCCCCCAAAGCAAAAGGCACGCACATTGACCAACTAACATGGCGACGTAAAAACCAGCTACGCGCGGCATTATTAAATACTTGAACCACGCCATGAATCGCCACTAACGGTTTGACGGGCATGTACAAACTCATCGCAGCAAACATAAGAACGCCGCCGGCCATGCCCGTAATAGAAGTGATCATAGAAGCACAAAGGATTGCCATTGAAAGCCAAAACAAACTGCTATTGGATAACTCGATAATTTCCACAAACAACCTTTCCAAACCTTTTTATTAACAGTAGGTTAGGAAAATTGCCTGGTGATAAATAGGACCAATTCTGTCATTTCATTGGTCCAAATAAAAAGCCGACTCAAGGTCGGCTTTCAATATCAACAAGAATGCTATTTGACGTGCTATTCCACCGTCACAGATTTCGCCAGATTCCGCGGCTGATCCACATCGGTTCCTTTCACTACCGCCACATAATAAGACAAAAGCTGTAACGGAATGGTATGAACGATAGGCTCTAAAATGGCTGCCACTTTTGGCACTTCTGAGAAGGTCACATTATCTTCGTTATGCAAATCCGTGTCCTTATCAGCAAACACATACAACTCCCCCCCACGAGCGGCTACCTCTTGTAGGTTGGATTTAATTTTATCCAACATGCCGTTATGCGGCACTAAGGTTATAATCGGCATGTCTTCATCCACCAGCGCCAGAGGACCATGTTTCAATTCGCCAGCAGGGTAAGCTTCGGCGTGGATATAGGAGATCTCTTTCAATTTCAGAGAACCTTCCAAAGCAATCGGGAACATAGCACCACGACCAAGGAACAAAGCATTGTGCTTATTGGCAAACTTGTCCGCGATCTGTTTGATGTGGCCGTCTTGCGCCAAAGCAGTATTCACGTGTGTAGGTAAAGAACGCATGGCTTGCACCAATTCCGCTTCTTTTTCAGCACTTAAACCCTTTTCAACCGCAATCGCCACACTGGTGATTAGCAAAGCGGTTAATTGCGTTGTGAATGCCTTAGTGGAAGCCACGCCAATTTCCGCTCCGGCGTTGGTCAACAAGGTCAAAGCCGACTCTCGTACTAGGGTACTGGAAGGTACGTTACAAATGGCGAGCGTCGTTAAGTAATCCAACTCTTTCGCCATGCGCAATGCGGCTAAAGTGTCTGCGGTTTCACCGGATTGAGAAAGGGTTAAAAACAAGGTATTTTTTGGCACCGCTACTTTACGATAACGGTATTCACTGGCCACTTCGACACTGCATGGTAAGTCGGCTAATTCTTCGATCCAATATTTGGCGACCATACCAGCATGGTAACTGGTACCACAGGCAACAATATGGATATTTTCCACTTTCTTCAGGAAGTCAGAGTCAGCGCCAAAACAGCTGGTCAGTACTTTGGTATCACTGATACGACCTTCCAAACAAGCACTAATCACTTTAGGCTGCTCGTAGATTTCCTTCATCATGAAATGACGGAATTCACCCTTATCGGTAGCATCTACGTTGTGGTTAAACACACTTACCGGACGCTCTTGAATGTCACCTTGCAGACCATAAACGGTCACTGCATCACGTGTCACTTCAACCACATCACCTTCTTCAAGGAAGATAAATTGGTCAGTCACATGTAACAAGGCTAATTGATCAGAGGCCACGAAATTTTCTTCAATGCCTACGCCTACCACTAAAGGACTGCCTTTGCGTGCCGCGATAAAACGCTCATTGTCGTCTTTTTGCACCACACCAATGGCGAATGCGCCTTCCAAACGAGCCAAACTGTTTTGCACCGCTTTCAGCAAATCACTTTCTGTTTTTAGGGCATCATGAATCAAGTGAACAATCACTTCCGTGTCCGTTTCAGACGTAAACTGATAGCCTTTTTCTTTCAGCTCACGACGCAAAGGCTCGTGGTTTTCGATAATGCCATTATGCACCAAAGCCAAATCGTCACCCGAAAAATGCGGGTGAGCATTGGCTTCTGTTGGTTTTCCATGAGTAGCCCAACGGGTGTGAGCAATGCCCATTTTACCATCTAATGGCTGCGCTTCGAATTTATCACGCAACGCCTGAACTTTGCCCACTGCACGATGTGAGTACACGCCTTGCTCGTTATTAATAGCCACACCAGAGGAGTCATAACCGCGGTATTCCAAACGACTCAACCCTTCCAGTAATATTTTCGCTACATTTCGACGTGCAATCGCACCCACTATTCCGCACATAAATCTATCCTTTTTGGCTTAAGCAGAGGCATTCTTCAGCTCAAGCAATTAACCTATTCAACTAATCTTATAAATCGTCTAACACTGAGAACTTACTACAGCCACTACTTTTTCGTTGGACGTGGCCAGTTATCCTTATTCACTTGTCTTGCGCGGGCAAAAGCCAATTGCTTCTCACCAACCGCTTTGGTGATAGTAGAACCTGCCGCAATGGTGGCACCTTCAGCCACTTCCACAGGCGCAACTAAAGAGGTGTTAGAACCAATAAACACATTATCGGCCACCTGAGTGAGATGTTTATTCACCCCATCATAATTACAAGTGATGGTGCCTGCGCCCACATTCACGTTGCCCCCCATTTGGGTATCGCCAATATAACTTAGGTGATTTACTTTACTACCTTCGCCTATGTGAGCTTTTTTAGTCTCGACAAAATTGCCAATCTTGGCTTTATTTGCCAGCTTGGTGCCGGGACGTAAACGAGCAAACGGGCCAATGTCGCACGCCTCTCCTACTTGACTGTCATCTATCATGGAGTGGCTCTTGATTGTAGTGCCCTCACCAATCACACAGTCTTTTAAATAACAGTTAGGGCCGATTTCAACCCTGTCACCTAATACAACCTTGCCTTCAAACACACAATTCACATCAATAACGACGTCTTGTCCGGTTTGCACTTCACCGCGTACATCGATACGGGCAGGATCCAGCAAACTTGCTCCTTGACGCATTAAATCTGTTGCCACCTGCTGCTGCCATTCCCGTTCAAGTGCAGCCAACTGAACCCTATCGTTAACGCCTGCCACTTCCGCTTCATTGCTCGGTTGCACCGTTACTATGTGCACTCCCTGTTGAGCCGCCATAGCAATAATGTCTGTTAAATAGTATTCACCTTGCGCATTATCATTGGTTAACGCCGCTAACCAAGCCTGCAAAGGCGCATTTGGCGCCAATAAAATGCCAGTGTTTACTTCTTGGATTGCCAACTCTTCAGCAGAGGCGTCTTTTTGTTCCACAATGGCCGTTACCTGACCTTGTGCATTACGAACAATACGACCGTAACCTGTCGGATCCGCCAGACTGATGGTCAACAAAACTAAGGTATTAGGAGATGACAGGGAGGCCATTTTTTCTAATGTGCTGGTGCGAATTAACGGTACATCGCCGTAAAGCGTCAAGGTTGAGCCCGTGTTTTGCAGGGAAGGCGCCACACGGCGTAATGCATCACCCGTTCCCTGAGGGTCATTTTGCCAGACCACATTGGCTGAAAAATCCTGACAATGCTCAGCCACCTGCCCCCCTTGATGCCCTACAACCAAATGCAATTTTGCCTCCGGCATTACGCTTGCCGTAGTCAATACTCGCCTAACCATGGCTGTACCACCAACCTTATGCAGTACTTTAGAAAAAGAGGATTTCATACGGCTGCCTTTACCCGCAGCAAGAATTACTATGTCCAGGCTCATGAAGCTTCCTTGTATGATATTTGTTATGAATATATGTGTATGAAGGCCATTAAACCTTCTCACTCTTGGCACTACAACCCAAATTGTCAAAAAAAAATTGACAAAATTTACAACAGTCAGCAATCCTATGATTTATATTAGCCATAGAATAGCCCTATGTTCATTTTTGTCAGTATTTGACACTTTTATGATAATAATGAAGGAGTAAAAAACAGCACACAAAGAGACATGTTCAGACGGCAATTAATACTTTAGATCCCCTATTAACCATTTAGCCAAGAGGAAATAATCGCCCTATTTGGACTTTCTTGTACTACTTAAATGGTTTGGGCAAACGTTGCATTCTTCTTGAAGCAGCTCAACTAATAAACGAGTAGCTGGCCCGGTTCTTTCTCCTTTACCAAAAATAGCATAAAGATGGAAGTTACGCTCAGCGCCCGACACCAGTTTAAGACGCTTCAACTTACCATTTTCCAGCTCTTCTCCTATGTCGGCTTTTGGCAACCAAGCAAAGCCTACTCCACTGACCACAATCTCCAGTGCCGATTGCACGCTAGATACCGTCCAGCGTCTCTCGGTTCCTAACCAACCAGCATCTATCGAAGATTCTACGGCAGAATCCCGTATCACCAACTGCAATTCTCGACTGAGCCTTTCATTGTTAACAGGACCTTCTTCCTCAAACAAAGGATGTAAAGGAGAAGCAACTGCCAACAACTCTACTTCGACAATTGGATCGGCCAGATAGCCTTTTGGCACTATGCCACTCAGCACCAAATCCGGTCGGCCATTTTGTAAGGCTTCCAAACTGCCACTCAAGACGACCTCTTTTAATTGCACTTGGGTACCCTGACTTTGCGGCTCAAAAGCTTTTAGGGCACGCAATAATGCGGGGGTTGGAAAAGTCTGATCCACCACCAATTCCAACTCAGGCTCCCAGCCTTGCCCCAGAGTATGCGCCAATTCTTCTAGCTCAACGGCTTCTTTAATCAGATGTCGAGAACGTCGTAGTAATACCTCACCACGCTCCGTCAACTTGGCTTTTCGACCTTCGATAATAAGCAAAGGATAACCTAGTTGCTCTTGTAGCTTGGCCACTGTGTAACTGACGGAAGATTGACTTTTGTGCAAAGCCTCAGCTGCTTGGGCAAAGCCGCCTTTATCAACCACAGCCTGTAGTACTCGCCACTGTTCTAAAGTAACTCTTGGTGATTTCACGCTAACTCTTCTTTTAGGGTGTAAAAATTTGCTCTCTAAAGTATCGTATTATTCGATTAATATCTCCAAAAAAAGTCACTTTTTAATCGAATATTTTGGTTATATCATTTTTTTACTTTCTCAAAACAGAGCCTAAAAGGCTTATTCAAGATATTGGAGACACAAGATGACAACATTACTACGCATTGATTCTAGTGCTGCAGGCGCTAACTCTAAATCACGCCAATTGGCAGACACTTTTGTTGAAAAATGGCTTGCGAAAAATCCCGAAGGTAAAGTGGTCATTCGTGACGTAGACGCCAATCCACTGCCACACTTCACAAACGAAACACTTGGTGCTTTATTCACACCAGAAGAAAATCGTTCAGTGGAACAAAAAGCCATTGTGGCCATTGGTGATGAACTAATCGACGAACTAGAAGCAGCGGATCTGATTGCCGTTTCTGCACCTATGTACAACTTCAGTATCCCCT
Organism: Marinomonas sp. ABL3_031; assembly: GCF_056161265.1. Taxonomy (NCBI): domain Bacteria; kingdom Pseudomonadati; phylum Pseudomonadota; class Gammaproteobacteria; order Oceanospirillales; family Oceanospirillaceae; genus Marinomonas; species Marinomonas sp. ABL3_031. The sequence continues at coordinate 126,527 of NZ_JBSWYU010000004.1, read as the reverse complement.
CCACTCTGAAGTCTTATTTTGACTATATTGCACGTGCTGGTCGTACTTTCCAATACACTGAAAATGGCCCTGAAGGTTTGGTGAAAAAAGACGCTTATGTATTCTCTGCAAGCGGCAGCTTTCTTGCCGATACGCCTATGGATCATCAAGCACCTTATATCAACACATTCCTAGGCTTCCTTGGCCTCAATGTAAAAGAGACTTTCATTGCAGGTGGCCAAGCGACGGGTGAACCGGGTGAACAAGCTTTTAATGAAGCGAAAACAAAAATCGCTGCTGCAGTGTAATTTACTTTTAAGTCAAGGTTTCCCCTCATTAAACAGCCAGTTAGCAAATTGCTCACTGGCTGTTTGTTTTTAATCACGTGACAAGAATAACAGGCCCAAATCAAAGCCCATATGCTTTTAAAGCAATACGCTTGCGCTTCACATCCACCTCAAGCACTTCTACTTTGACTATCTGCCCTACGCGCACCAAATCTCGTGGCTCTTTCACAAAGCGATCGGCTAACTGAGAGATATGAATCAAACCATCCTGATGCACACCCAAATCAACAAAAGCACCAAATGCTGCCACGTTGGTTACCACTCCCTCTAACGTCATACCTTCATATAAGTCTTCAATACTTTGTACGCTTTGATCAAACGTCGCGTACTTGAATTCTGGACGAGGATCCCGCCCAGGTTTCACCAATTCAGCCAATATGTCTGTATAAGTAAAATCACCCGCAGACTGAAATTGTGGTGTCATTACTTTGAGTTGCTGAATGGCAGCGGCATTGTTTAACAGGTCTTTTGTAGTCAACTTCAACTGCAGGGCCATCTGCTTAACGAGGCCATAGGACTCAGGATGCACACCGGATTGATCCAGCGGTTCTTTGCCATTAAGGATGCGCAAAAAACCCGCGCATTGTTCGAAACACTTTTCACCTATGCCTTTGATCTTTTTTAACTCGGTTCGAGATTCTATACGTCCTTTGTCTTCACGGTAACGCACGATATTTTGTGCAAGTCGCTCTGATAGTCCGGACACGTAAGATAGCAAAGAAGCCGATGCCAGATTTAAATCGACACCCACACGGTTCACACAATCTTCCACCACATTGGTTAACGAGCTGGATAAAGCACTGGCTTTGATATCATGCTGATACTGACCGACACCAATAGATTGTGGATTGATCTTCACTAATTCCGCCAATGGGTCTTGAAATCGACGAGCAATGGAAATTGCACCGCGTATGGTGACATCCAGATCCGGAAACTCTTCAATGGCAATTAGCGACGCTGAATAGACAGAAGCACCAGCCTCACTCACGACGATAGCCTGACAGGATAATGCTTGCTTTCGTATCATGTCTTTCACTAGGGTTTCTGTTTCTCTTGACGCTGTTCCATTACCAATGGCAACCCAATTCACAGCATATTTTTCAATCAATCTTATTAATGTTTGTTTGGCTTGCTGCGTTTGGTTTTGTGGTGAATGCGGGTAAATAACACCGTGATCTAATACTTTTCCTTGCTCATTTATAACAGCAAGCTTCACGCCATTACGATAACCTGGATCCATCCCTAATACTCTATGAGCACCTGCTGGAGCGGCCATTAATAAGTCTTCTAAATTATTGGCAAAGACCTTAATCGCTCCCTCTTCTGCTTTTTCTTTTAATTGATTGAGTACCTCGGTTTCCGATTTGGTGCGCAATTTTGATTGCCACGCCAGTGTCAGAAAGTGTTTTTGAATAAAAGATAACGGGCTTGGTGTGGAATCATTCTCAAATAAACTATTTAGATGAGGAAGAGTTAATCCGTTTGGACAACTCACCTCAGAAGGCAATTGAATATTTAATTTCAGAAAACCTGCTTTTTTGCCCCGAAATACTGCTAACAATCGATGTGCAGCCACCTTAGAAACCGCTTCTTCATATTCAAAGTAGTCTTGAAACTTTTCACCTTCTTGTTTTTTTCCTCTCAAGATTCGGCTTTGAATCACACCCTCCTTCATTAATACATGGCGTGCCACTTTCAATAGATCACTGTCATCACAAAGTGCTTCTATAATAATGTCTTGTGCTCCTTGAAGAGCTTGTTTTGGTGAAATATTCACCTTATTTTGCTGAATCCAAATGGCTACTTTTACTTCTTCGGGTAAACACTGACTCTGCCAGATGGCTTTAGCCAAAGGCAATAGGCCTTTTTCTCGGGCCGTATCCGCTTTACTTTTACGCGCTTTTTTAAAAGGCGCATAAATGTCTTCCAACTCTGTTTTTGAAATAGCATTACGAATTTTATCTTTTACCACGGCGGTAACCGAGGGTTCTTTCTCTAACAAGGTTAAAATACTATCTCGGCGTTTATTTAACTCACCTAAGTATTGCCAGCGTTCAAAGAAAGCCCGCAATTCCACATCTGTCATACCTCCAGTGCTGTCTTTTCGATAGCGAGCAATAAAGGGTACACTCGCGCCCTCTTCGAATAATGTAATGATGTTTTCCGATACTTTAATCGAACAAGACAACTCAGAACTTAAAACCTGTGATACGGACTTCATTTACTACCCTAATGTTTACACTTTTATCACTCAGACACGCTATAATTCTATTAGCATATTTTTCTAAATTTTATTAGAATCCATTGCCAAACTGAAAATAAATAAAATAAAATACTATTTTATGCACTAATATTCAGTTTAGTTTTATAAATGTTGACGATTTTGTCATTTTATAAAAACAAAGTGAAATAATCGACCAGTATGGAAACAATGGTTGTTATTCATAAAAGGAAGTGACGAACAAGTTATCTAAACTTTTTCAAATCTTCATTAAGTCATTTTAACACTTACTACTGGGTGTGAAAGATGGATCTATTTTTCAGTACAGGACCATACTCAACCAGTTCTAACAGATAAATAGGGGATATCGATGAGTTTATTACTTGAGTTAGCAGGCAACAAAGCAAAAGCACGTGCGGCAGCAAAAGAATTGAGCGTTGCACAATTGGAAAACCTAATTGCAGGTTTAACCAATGCTTTAGAGAAAGCCAAGGAAGAGGAAGCAGCTCGCGCGGCTCAAGAAGCAGAAAAATCTGCTCGCGCTGAAGAAATTGCTAACTTGATCGCCAAAAGTGGCCTAACAATGGAAGAGGTCGCTAAACTGACGTCAACCAAAGTGGGCGCGACCAAAGGCAAAACCGTTGAACCGAAATACCGTCTAACGGTCGATGGTGAAGTACACGAATGGACTGGCCGTGGTCGTACACCTAAGGTATTCCAAGAATATTTTGATGCTGGTAACAGTCGTGAAAGCGTAGAAATCAAATAATACGTTTGTACTAAAAACAAAAATTAAAAACGACCATCATCTGAACAGGTAATGGTCGTTTTTTTACATAAAATCACGAGTTATGATATCTATTTCTCACGAAAAGCAAAGCGCACCAGCACGATTAAACAACCTAACATACCACCCAACAACACCCCAAGCACTGCAATTAATCTTCGGTTAGGAGAAGTTCGACTAAGGGGCCTTTCAGGAGACTCAACGAACCTAAAAGTGTCAAAACTTGCATCCTCACTAATTTTCAATCGCTCTGCCATTTTTAATTTAGCATTAACTTGATTTAACCTTGGATCTAAAACGGACAGTTGATTCAACCCTTCCAACACCTTTACTTTTGCTTCTAATGCATTGGCACCAATATTAATTGAAAACATATCACTTACACCTAAGTTTTCTACTGGCGCTGGGATTTTTGCAGCCTGAGCTATTTGTAAAGCGTACTTACTTTGAATTAATTCAGCCTCTAGACGATCCTTAGCTTGATCTTGCAACAGAGCAAATTCTTGCTGTAGCTCACCCTGCTTTGCTTGGACAATAGAAGTTAAATTCGTAATAACAACTCTTCTAGACTTTTCAGTTACATAATCAATATACCCACTAAGTAACTCAAAACTACCTTGATCTGTGTCACTTTCGCCTCTAAGTATGTAAAAGCCTGGTGTATTTTTTTGCGTCGATAAAGAGAGTTTATCTGCCCAAACAACATATAATTTTTGTTTAGCTTTCTTATACTCATCGCCGCTAAGTTCTTTTTGTAGCAATAACTCATCTTGCTTAAAACTATCGTTTTGTGACAAATAGGATAACTTACTTGATTTAGACTGATATTGTTGAACAAAAATTTGAAAAATATTTTCGGGCTTCATAAGAGAATCGAGCTTTTTACTAACTAATATAGAACCATCTTGTTGATATATATCAAATAACGGCTGAAAACCATTAACCATTTTTTGATATGCTTCAAAGTCGCTAGGCTGTGGGGCTGTAATTACAGCTTCCGATGTCCACTTTTGCTCTTCCGTTAAGGCATAAACTACAGCAAAAGTTGTAATCAAAAAAGTACAAATAAGAATAATCCATTTGCCTTGCCAGAGTGCAACAATCAATTCTTTTAAATCTATCTCATCATCCCGATAAGATGAGTATTGAGACAAATTAGATAGATCTTTCTGCGACTCAATCGACACTTTCTCACTCACTTTCACTTTCCCCTTGCTTCACATGGTATTTTGATTAACGTCAGACTGCTTAGCTAACTATTTGATCTTTAACTCTACTTTACTTGACCCTATCAGTCACCCGGTAAATCAAATCCCAAACACCGTGACCCAACTTCTCGCCACGCTGTTCAAATTTCGTCAGTGGACGCCATTCTGGACGCGGATAATATTCTCCCTTTCCTGCGGCATTGTCATATTCAGGTTGCACTTCCATGATTTCCATCATGTGCTCCGCGTAAGGTTGCCAATCGGTTGCCATATGAAATTGGCCACCTGTTTTCAATACATTTGCCACTTGTTGGGCAAACAAAGGTTGCACAATACGACGTTTGTTGTGCTTTTTCTTATGCCACGGATCGGGGAAAAACAATTGGAAAGTACTGGCGGCTTGCTCAGGCAAACAGCTCGCCATGACTTCGATGGCATCGTGACAATAAACACGTAAATTAGTAAGACCTGCTTCCTGCGCCAACATCATCAACTTAGCGACACCGGGTGTGTGGACTTCAATGCCAATGAAATCTTTTTCGGGTGCATTTTTAGCCATTTCAGCCAAAGAAGCGCCCATACCAAAGCCCACTTCTAACACCACTTCAGAGTCACGACCAAACACTTGTTGATAATCGATACGACCGTTTTCTAAATTCAGGCCGTATACTTCCCAATTCGCATCGTAGTTCTTTTGTTGGCCTTCTGTCATGCGACCACCACGCACGACAAAGCTACGAATGGTGCGCTTTTTAATCGGCTCTTGTTGGTCTTCAGCGGTATCCGCTGCAAGGTTATCTGTTTGTTGATCTTTCATTGTCACTCTATTGGTAGGTTTTACTTTGTTCTATATTTAAGCCGTGTTCAACAAGTATGAAGGCTCAGAAAAAAATTGCGCGTATGCTAACGTAAAAACTCAGTTATGTCGTGACTTTTACAACGACTTCAAAAAAGGAATATGGTTATTTTTTGCACCACAGCTGCCATGCCAGAAGAAACCAAGCTAATAAATAACTCAATCCGCCCAGCGGAGTCACCATGCCCAACCAAGTCAAACCTGTTAGTGCCATTAAATATAAACTACCAGCAAAAATAAGATTACCAATAAAGAAAATTAACAGAATACGAGTCGGGCTCGTTAAATAGCCACTTAACAAAGCCGCCACCAATCCTGCTAAAGAGTGATACATGAGATATTGACTGCCAGTGTGCCACCAGGATAAGGCTTTTGGATCCAATAAATGCTCTAAACCATGAGCACCAAATGCTCCTGCAGCGACCGCCAAAAAAGCTTGTAATGCAAAGCTGGCCGCCCATTTTCCATGCATGCTTTTCATTGAAGATTAATCCAACACATTTAAATAGCCATTACTTCCCATAGCGTAATAACGATTACTGAGACCAAACGCCAAAGCAATAACTCTGGCTCCAGAAGGACGTTTTCTGACCCTATGAACTTGCCATTCTTTGATGATTTGCCCAGTGCTAACTTGCAATAACGAAACTTTACCTGAAACTTGCCCAGTCAGCAGCTGGCGATTGTCTTGAGAAAATACCGCTTTACTGATGGTCACATTACGGTATTCCAACTTGCCCGTATCCACCGCAGTGAGTTCACGACCATTGAGTAAAGACCAGACTTTGGCATTACCTAATTGCGCTGCAGCAAATGCATATTTGCCATCCGCAGAAATGGCCACAGTAGAAATACGATTACTCAATTCCCATTCAAATTTCTTCTGCCCTGTTTGCAAATCCCAAACACTGACCTTAGACAAATCGTCACCGGTAATACCCAATCGACCGTCTTGTGTTACATCCACCGCACGTACCGTGGCACTAGTTCGCAACGTCTGTAAAATACCGCCGCGTTTAATATCAAAATAACGCGCGGTTTGGTCATCTAATCCTAGCAGGGCATAATCACCATTTTCAGTTAACTTTAACGAATGAATATCGCCTGGTGTAGTCCAATAGCCATCCGCTTGACCATTAACCGTTCGCCATAAGACTAAAGTACGAGCACCACCGGTAGCGGCATATTCTCCGTTCGGGGAAATATCCACACTGCTCAGAGCGGAATATTCTCCTTGAGCATGATTCCAACTGTAACGTCTTTCATTAACCGAAGTTTTCCAATAGCTGCCACCGTGTTCAATGGAGCCAATCAAAGCAAAACTGCCATCATTACTTAGATCAGCAGAATACAAGCCTTGTACCGCATATTGAGCAGTACGAACCGGAGCCTCCGCCGAGCAAGCAATCAGGGCCAATACAGAAGCGGCCCAAAAACCTTGCTTAAGCGCTTTTTTCGCTATGCGCTTCATGCAATTCCTTAATCAATTTGTCTTCGTATTGAAAACGTTCGGCCAATACCACTGCCAATGCTTGCAATGAAAAAGGCAGGGCTTCCAACTGAGCATTACAATGAGCTTTAGTGTCGTATTTATCATTAAATTCAATGACCACCTGAGTCGTGCTGTCGATTTCTGGTAACAGTTCAGCCAACAACAGAATAGCGCTACCATCATGAAATTCTTTGGCTTCCATAGCGAGTTGTTCGTAGACAGTAAAATGCCCAGCAGAGACGTAATCTACCAGCAATTCACACAAAGATAGTATTTTCGGAGTATCCGTTGGCGTAAACTCGCCTCGTTCACGAAGATACACTAAGGATTCGATCATTTGGCGACGCTGCTCTAGCCAACGATCTATGATTTCATGCACACCGCCCCACCGCTCTTGGGCTGTTTTACAACCTTCTAACATATGCAGACTCCAACCGATTCATTATTTTTTCGCCTTGTGCCAAGCATATTCCTATCAAATCTCACCTGCAAGGCAATCGCTTGCAGGGATTTGTAACCTTTTATTAGAGGGATGTAGCTTTTTTGACTGTCATTGCAATGTAGAAATTTACAATTGCCATACCGACAAATGCCACCAAGGTCCAACCTGGGATACTTAAGCCCAAGAAAGTCCAAACCACATCACCACATTCTCCGGTTCCCATAATCATAGCTTGCATGATTTCCTGCCAAGGGAAGACCTCAAACATGTAGCTTAATCCCGGTAGACAGGCAGGCAATTCTTCTGCAGGCAAATGCTGTAAATATAGATGACGAATTGCTAAAACGGCTCCCAGCAGGGAGAACAGCACGACCAAACCAGCACTCACTTTTCTGACTTTAACACTTGCGGTAAGCGCAGAGAACAATGACACCAAACCGACGCCGAAAAACATAATGCGTTGCAGCATACATAGAGGACAAGGCTCTAGACCCATCTCATATTCCATATAAAAGGCGATACCTAATAAAACAAACGCAACCAAAGCAATCAGCCCATGAAAACGCCGAGCAGAAATCATATGGATCATAAATAACATTCCCTAAATACTACGAAAATAAACCAAGCCTTCAGACAGTAAGAAATGACAAAAGTGCAAAATTCCTACTGACAATAAGTTGATTTGCCAGTTAGTATACTGCTTATTGTGATGAATACGAGATACAACCATGTCATTGATGATGCCTTTAGTTCGCTCCCCATTCCTTTGGCTACTGTTGGTTACCAGCAGTTTGTTTAGCCTTACAGCCCAAGCAGAAGATGAGGTAGAACCGCCAGCCTACGTTGAGTTAACACCCATCTTCATCGTCAATCACCAAAGTGAAGGTTCACAACTCAAATACATCAAAACCAGCATCAGCATTCGCACCGACGAAAGCCGAGTACAATTGATTGAAGACAATATGCCAATCGTTCGGGATGCCATAGTGATGTTTCTAAGCTCCCGCACCACGGCTCAAGTAACGGGGGCCATCGCACGTGAAGAAACCAGAGAAGAGGCAGCAGCAGCCGTCAACGATGCGCTGAAAACAGAAACAGGCATAACACCAGTGAAAGACATTTTATTCGCCAGCTTTGTCACTCAGTAGGCACAATCTCTGCTGGAAAGCATAAAAAAATGCCCAACCATTGCAAAATGATTGGGCTTTTTTCTCACCGTAAAAATTACAATTCCGTAATGTCATCAGGGCTAACATAACCGGTAACCTTATCGGTTTCCTCGTTACTAAAAAACTTATCCATCTGCTCCATGATGTATCTACGTGATTCAGGTTGCATCAGGTTAAGCTGCTTCTCATTGATAATCATGGTTTGCAATAATTGCCATTCTTGCCAAGCTTGCTTGGATACATTCTGCAGCACTTCTTGGCCTTTTACTCCTGGCAAAGGCGCTCTGTCTAACGCTTCCATTTCTTTTTGATATTTTTTACAAAAAACCCTGTTTGCCATAACCCACTCTCGTTCAAACCCTGTATTTGTCTAAATAATGGCGTTGATATCACAAAATTCAAGCGCTATTTACTGTTATTTACCAGCCCTATGCCAACCATAGATAACGTAACAAGCCCACTATAACGAAGCTAATAATCAACAAGAAAATAGAAGGTCGTCGCCAGATCAGCCAAACAAAGCCGACAATGACCACTAAGATGTCCAACCAAGAATGCAGGCTGGATGTGCCAATCGGATGGTATAAAGCGGCCAGTAAAATCCCCACTACAGCGGCATTTAATCCTGCCACCGCGGCCATGAAACGACGATTGTCCGATAATCTCTGCCACGCCCCTTGTGCTGCCAACATCAATAACAAACCGCTTAGAAACACGGCCAGTGTGGCAACCAAAGCCCACAACCAGATATTACCTTTTGCTGAGGCCGCGCCTAAATAACTGGCCATAGTAAACATAGGTCCAGGTACCGCTTGCGCCGCTGCATAACCTATTAGGATATTTGACTCACTCACGGTATCCGCCACAAACGACGACAACATGGGCAACACCACATGACCGCCACCGAACACCAACGCACCTGCTTGATAAAAATCCGCAAACAATTGTCCAAGCCCTTGCGGAAAGAAAAAGCTTACAACAAACAAGCCAACCGCGATAAAAAAAAACCATCCCGCTAAAGGTACTTTCGGCAAGGCTTGATGCTCTTTCGGCTCCGTATCCAGTAATAAAATCGATAATAGACCAGCAACCAATAACACCAACAAACTCATCTGAGCACTTGGTAAAATTGTCAAAACGAACGCGCTGACGATGGCTAAAAACATGGTCATTTTACTCTGACAAAAAGAGCGCCACATGGTCACACAAGCATCCGCGACCACCACGACCGCCAAGAGTTTTAAAGCCTGAACCACAGCATCAAACATGGTCTCCTGTTGCCAGTAATGACCAAACTGAGCCAACAGCACCATGATCAAAAAAGAAGGTAAGGTAAACGCCACAAAAGCGGCCACGCCACCCACAATACCAGCACGATGATAACCCAGAGCAAAACCCACTTGGCTAGAACCAGGCCCTGGCACCACTTGACTCAAGGCCACCCATTGGGCGTATTGAGAAGCGGTAACCCACTGTTTTTGCTTTACAAAAGTTTGATTAAAGTAGCCAAGATGAGCAGCTGGACCACCAAAACTGGTCCACCCCAATAAGAAAAAGGAGGCAAACACATCCCATAAACGCGCAAAATACGACTTGGATTGTGGGTTATCTTGAATCATAGAATGCTTCCTATCAATTTCGCGCTTTAGCCACCCAGTTCCGTTTCTAACTCGCTGTTTTCTAATATTTTTCGCACTGGTGCAGGCAATCCCAAAGCCAAGGCTTGAGGTAAAGAAAACCACTGATATTTATCGCCTTCAGTGACTAAGTTCACTGCATCGCAAGACACCAAAGTGGGGGTTATATCCAAGTGATAATGACTAAAGGTATGACGGAAGGATGACAAGGGAGTTACAGACTGCAGTTTGGCAGCAAACCTTTGTTCCACATGCAAATAAACAGACTCTTCAGAAGCCAGTTCTGGCAAGCTCCACAAACCGCCCCAAATACCTGTGGCAGGGCGCTTCTCTAGTAAAATCTTTCCCTCGTCTTTGACCATCATCAGCATTTGCGTGGTCTTCTCTGGCTTTGTGGCTTTTTTGGGCTTACGAACCGGGTAATAAGTAGGATCTTCAGAGCGCCGACCAAGACAATCGTCTTGTACCGGACACAACAAACATTGCGGTTTACTGCGAGTACACAAGGTAGCGCCCAAATCCATCATGGCTTGAGTGTAATCCCCACAACGTTCACTCGGCATGTAGGCGTCTGCTAACTGCCACATGGCTTGTTCGGTTTTCTTCTCTCCAGGCCAAGTGGGAACCGCATGAAAACGCGCTAATACACGTTTCACATTACCGTCTAAAATGGCGGTTTGCACACCACGCGAAATGGACAAAATAGCCGCTGCCGTGGAGCGACCAATGCCAGGCAATTCACAAACACCTTCCAAGCTTATGGGAAATTCCCCATCCAATTCGTCCACCAGCATTTTGGCAGCCTTGTGCATGTTTCGCGCTCTGGCGTAATAACCTAATCCACTCCAGTGCGCCAACACCTCGTCCTGCTGAGCAGCGGCTAACGCCTCGACGGTTGGAAAAGACGCCATGAACTTATGATAATAAGGAATCACAGTAGTCACTTGCGTCTGTTGCAGCATGATCTCGGAAATCCACACTCGATAAGGGGTTTTGTTTTGCTGCCAAGGCAGGTTCTTGCGCCCATGCTCGTCAAACCAAGCAAGGATTCTGGGCGCAAATTGTTCAACTGGTTGCATTCTGTTCTCACAACATGGCTATTCTCAGCTTTTTCACTCAGAACAGACTGTTAAGTTTCTCTTTTACTTTCTCTTTGAGGCGTTCTTCTTCCGCTTTGCGCTTGGCTTCCAATTTTGCTTTAAGGCGCGCTTCCTCCGCTTTACGCTTGGCTTCAAGTTCTGCCCTCAATTCCGCTTTTTTTTGTGCCAACTGAGCGTTGAGTTTGGCCTTTTCTTCCGCCAATTTTTGTTTCGCTTCTTGCTTAGCAAGATTAGCAAACAACTGCCCAAACCCTTTCAAGTCAGGACGACACAAACCCGCTGGATCATCACTAAACTGACCTTGACAGACAATTGGAAATGTCAATTTTGCTAAGGTGTCATTAACCCGACAGGCCTTGTCTAACTGACTGCCAGCCATACCAACGTTGGCTTGATAATCCAGCGAATGATTCGGCAAGGAAATCACACCATCACCCGTCACTTGCAGGCCCGCTGAGCGAATCGCCAAACCTGGAGTGGAAACCTGCCCTTGCTGTACGTGAGCTGGGAAACGTAAGGTTTCAAATGGCGTGTCTTCGCCAAACTGAGCGCCATTGATTTTTTCTTTGCGTGTGGCAGCAATGCCTTCACACACGGTTTTGGTCAGGTTGGTGCCCACTAAAGCTCCCTTTTTGATTTCAACCAAAAGATCCCCTTGCAGTGATGACATCAAGGCATCCACACTGTTGCCGCGACTCTTTAGCTCACCATTTAAGTAAGTGGCCCCCGCCACTTTATCCATGTCCATCAAGTCCTTCAGCAAAGGCTGGATTTGCACACCATCTATGGCTGGCTGAATAGCCATACTCGGTGTAGCACTGCGTACATCAAGACTCAAGTGAACCGACACCTTGCCTTGATACAAACTGGCTTGCAGAGGAGAAACCCTCACCAAGCCCCGTGATTGTGTGCTGTCCATTTCCAGTTTGTCTATGGTCAGATTTTTTACCTTGATATTATCAAATACCAAACCCAGATGGCCGCTCAAGCTTCGAATCAGTTCCTCTGGAATGAGTTCCTGTATGGCTGAGGAAACATGGTTACTTGACGATTCACTGTTGTTTTTTTGTTCTGTAATAACGACCTTTTGCTCAACCTTCTCCGCTTCCTCTTCGCTTGGCTCTGGCAAATAACGATCTAGATCCAAATTCGCTCCTGCCAGTTTGATGTCCCAATGCAAAGGCGACAAAGATAAGACAGCATTGGCCTCCATCTTAGTGTCATCCAATTGTATTGAGATAGGCTGCGCTGTGATGCCATCAAGACTGCCTTCCACTGCCACCTCAGCTTTTAAACGAGTCAAGGCTTTTTCATCGGCCATCTCTGGCACAGTGAGGTTTAATTTTTCCATCAGAGTACGAGGGTTAAACTCATTAACAGACAAACCCACAGTAAATTGTGGCGCGCTCAATACTTGGTAAGCTTCAATTTTGGCGTCCACATCCATACCCAAGGTACTGATGGCCAAACCATCCACCAAGACATTTTCTTGCGGTAGATCCAAGCTCACTTTGGCGGCACTGACCTTCGCCTCAAGCGGGCTGGCTGGCAAGCTTTGCGAGGTCACCTTGGCATTAACTTGCATGCCATCAAACTGCATAGATTCTCGCTCAGGAAATACGGTCAGCAAACTTTTCAGATCCGTTTCAATTTGCGTCACTTGTGCGCCGTTTAAATCACTCTGAGTGACTTTGGCTTGCAGCTGCATCGGCCAAGCTTTATCCCATTGCACATCTTGCAACTGAACATCTAACTGAGCCTGAATCCATTGTTTACTCTGCTCATCGCGGTAACTGACTTGCGCGTTTTCGATACGCAACTCATCCAGTTGAATGTCTGGAATGGTCAACTGGGTATTAGGAGTCGAAAAGTCCTGCACACTTGTTACCTTGGTCGCATTGCTTGCTTTGGCGTCCTTCTCTGTTAATTGAGCTGAAGTCGTTTGAGACGCTTCTGTATCTGGTAGAGTGAATTGCCAATTGCCTTGGCCTTGGGCGTTTTTCACTAGGTTGGCTTTTAGGTTCATCAGATTGACTTTATCCACCTGGATACGACGCTCGAACAAGGGCAAAATGGCTAGCCCAAATTCTGCTCGTCCAAACTCCACCACCTCAGCTTGCCCCCCTAAAGCCACACCTATGTTTTCCAATTGCAGCCCTAACCAAGGGAAGAAAGACCATCGAATGTCACCGTCCAAGCGTAGAGTAATATTGGCTTTTTCCAATGCCATGTTTTTCAATTCGTCTTTAAAATCGTTAGGGTTTACAAACAACCCAACGTAGGCCAATGCAGCTCCCAGTAATCCAAAGAGTATCAGCAAAAAATACGCTACTCGTTTCAACCAAACCATAAAAAAACGCTCCCTATTCAACGCCATACCACGCGCCATTGATAACAAAAAAACACCCGTAGTGAACAAGATGGGGGTATCATCATATCATTGCTAACCAATCTTAATCGATGCAATAGGGAGAACTCATGAAAAAACCTCGCTTCAAGGCATAGCCGCTAACCTGCCCTCGTTCTATAATAGGCGCACTATGTTAATAAAGTGGCGGTCAGTCGCCATCTACTGTGGAGAAACCAATCAATGTCCGATCGCGTTGCCAGTGTCGAGCGCAATACGCTTGAAACTCAGATCAAGGTGTCGATCAACCTAGACGGTACCGGTAAATTTAACTGCGTCACAGGCGTACCTTTCCTTGACCATATGCTTGAGCAAGTCGCTCGTCATGGATTAATCGATTTAGACATTCATGCAGTAGGCGATCTCCACATTGACGCTCACCACACAGTGGAAGATTTAGGCATTACCCTTGGACAAGCCTTTGAGATCGCTGTGGGCGATAAAAAAGGCATCAAACGTTATGGTCACGCTTATGTACCGTTAGATGAATCACTTTCTCGTGTGGTCATCGACTTCTCTGGTCGTCCTGGTTTGGAAATGCACGTGCCCTTTACTCGTGCTTCCGTTGGTGGTTTTGATGTGGATTTGTTTTCAGAATTCTTCCACGGTTTTATCAATCACGCCAAAGTCACCCTGCACCTAGACAACTTACGTGGTAAGAACACTCACCACCAAGCTGAGACAATATTCAAAGCTTTCGGTCGCGCTTTGCGCATGGCATTGGAAGTGGACGAACGTATGTCAGGTCAAATGCCTTCTACTAAAGGTTGTTTGTAAGCCAAGTTGTTTTAGGACGAGAAAATGAGCCAAGTAAAGACATCAACCGTTGCTGTCATCGACTACGGCATGGGCAACCTCCACTCGGTAGCCAAAGCGCTAGAACACGTAGCCGATGAACACACCCAAGTGATTGTCACCAGCGACCCGAAAGTGATTGATGCGGCCGATCGCGTATTGCTGCCCGGTGTCGGGGCAATTCGCGATTGTATCGGTGAAATGCACAACACAGGTTTGGTCCCCAGCATTCGCAAAGCCATGCAAGAAAAGCCATTTTTGGCCATTTGTGTGGGCATTCAGTCACTGATGTCACACAGTGAAGAAAACGGCGGCGTGGATTGTTTAAATCACTTTGAAGGTAACGCGTTATTTTTCGGTGATAATCACAAAGACCACGATGGCAGCAAACTCAAAGTGCCGCACATGGGATGGAATCAGGTCAAACAGACGATTGATCACCCGCTTTGGCAGGGCATTGCTGACAATGCTCGCTTCTACTTTGTACACAGTTACTACGTTGTACCCAGCAACCAAAACGAAGTAGCCGGGACCTGCGACTATGGTCTGGAATTCTGTGTGGCACTGGCTCGCGATAATGTCTTCGCGGTGCAATTCCACCCAGAGAAAAGCCATAAAGACGGTTTGCAACTCTACAAAAATTTCATCCATTGGGATGGTAAAGCTTAACGCGCTCTCTGCATTGCAGTATTAGGAACCAATATGGGCTTAGCAAAACGAATTATTCCTTGTCTGGATGTCGATAATGGTCGCGTTGTAAAAGGCGTGCAATTTGTCGATATCCGTGACGCCGGTGACCCAGTTGAGGTTGCCAAACGCTACGACGAGCAAGGTGCCGATGAAATCACCTTTCTTGATATCACCGCCAGCTCGGATGATCGTGAGACTACAGTACACATGGTGGAAGCCATTGCCGCGCAAGTCTTCATTCCCTTAACCGTAGGTGGCGGCATTCGTACCTGTGACGACATTCGCCGCATGCTGAATGCTGGTGCTGACAAAGTGGGCATCAATACCGCGGCCGTCTTCAACCCAGAATTTGTGCGTGAAGCGGCACAACGTTTCGGCTCTCAATGTATCGTGGTGGCGATTGATGCCAAGAAAGTCAGCGCCGATGGTGAACCAGACAAATGGGAAATCTTCACCCATGGTGGCCGCAAACCAACGGGCTTAGACGCTGTTGAATGGGCGAAAAAAATGGTCGACTACGGTGCCGGTGAAATTCTTCTTACCAGCATGGACCGTGACGGTACCAAGAATGGTTTTGATTTAGGCGTCACTCGCGCCATCAGCGAAGCGGTTCATGTGCCCGTCATTGCTTCTGGTGGTGTGGGGAATTTGGATCATTTGGTTGACGGTGTTACCAAAGGCAAAGCCGATGCCGTCTTAGCCGCCAGTATTTTCCACTTTGGCGAATACAGCATCCAGCAAGCCAAACAACGCATGGCTGACGCTGACATTGAAATGCGCCTATAGATCAAATGTGAAATTGTATTGTCCTAAAAAAAGCCTACTCGTTTTAAGTAGGCTTTTTTTATCACTGTTTGCCAGAGGGCAAATATGTCGAGTTAAAAAACTCACTCTTTAAATCTAGACGTTATCTGAACACTTCGCCACCTTGGATCGATTGAATTTTATTATCAATTTCCAACCTCTTACATTCAGATTCAATTTCTTACAATCGACTCCTTGTTCACATATTAAACAATTTAATATAGTAAATGCGATCTATTTGTGGAAAGGAGGCAATCATGAAAAAAAATCTACACATTATTGATCGTTCGTTACGTGGCATTATTGGCGTGACAGTTACCGCTTTCGCTTTGCTTAATGGCGACTATCTTCAAGAGCCAATATTGGAAATATTGCTTGGCGTTTTTGGTGTACTCAATTTAATATCGCTCGCGACAGGTTGGTGTCCTGTTTATCACCTAGCCAACATTAGCACTCGAAAGCCTGAATAAACTTATTTGAATGCCAGATTTCAAAGAGCTTGATCAAGACAAATCGCCAAAACTCAGACTCATTCTAGGCTGTCTAGCCATGGCATTTTTTGTTTCTGCTATTTACATCACGGTGTCATACCGACTCGCCTCTGATTTGGGGCTCAAAACAGAACTCAACGCGTTGCACCAGCAAACCATGCTACTGCAATCTGAAATCACACAAGACCCAACGCTTTCTGAACAAAAACTCACACAGTTTGTGAACACCATATACTTACACGATCATGTGCAGCTACCGATTCTGTACGTTCAGATAGAAGGTGAAGAATTCAGCTGGTCTAAACGCCAAGGCATCACAGAAACCGACCTAGTAAAACTGTTAGACAGTATACAAAACACTATCAAGGCCAAAGCTCATACAAGCCAATATCACTCAATGCCTAATGGCAATGAGACCTTCGCTGGAAAAAAATATTTATGGCAGGTAAGTCGCTTAGGCCAGTATAAAACAACCGTCATAATTCAGTCGCAAAGTCTTGAAGACACCTTGTCTTACATTATCAAAAGACTGTCTATCACTTCATTACTGGTTTTTTGGTTGGCCATTTGGCTTGCCTTAACCATTTCGTCATGGATTAACCAAAAAATCGAAGAAAAGAACCACGCCCTACGCAAACTGGCAACCTATGATGCGTTAACCAATTTACCCAATCGTCTATATCTCAATAAGGTGATGAGTCAGTTCATGGGCAAAAAAGTATCAAGCAAACACCAGCAGCCTGCGAAAGAAGGCTGTTTGTTTGTTATTGATTTGGACAACTTTAAAGAAGTAAATGACACCTTTGGTCATGCAGCAGGTGATGAGTTACTCCAATCCGTCGCCAATAAACTTGCAGGCAATATAACAGAACAACAAATATTGTTTCGGATCAGCGGTGATGAATTCATCGTCTGGTCACCTGATACAGGTATTGAAGAAGCAAAAGCCACAGCTCAAGCTCTGATTCTTGCCTGCAATGAACCTGTCATGATCAATCAGCTTTACATCAATACTGGAGCCAGTATTGGTTTTGCCCATTATCCATCCCATGCTAATGATTATGAAACCCTAATGATTTGTGCAGATACCGCCATGTACGATGCCAAACAAGGCCGTAAAGGTTGGAGTGTGTTCAGCCAACATAATAGATCACAAGGTGTACATCGTTTGGAACTAAGAGCGGACTTGGAAGAAGCGTTTAGTTCACAGCATATCTTGTTAGATTATCAACCTAAGGTGAATCTTGCCGACGGTAAAATCGTTGGTGTTGAAGGCTTAGCGCGCTGGCACCATCCAATTCATGGTGTACTTTCTCCTGATCACTTTATTGAGCTGATTGAGCAAAGCGGTCGCATTCAAGAATTTGGTCGCTATATCATTAAACAAGCAATAGAACAGCTGGCCATCTGGCAAAAACAAGGCATCAAGACCCCAATTGCCATCAATATTTCGCCTTTTAGTTTGTTGGATCCTGAACTGCTGGAATTCACCATAGCGCTTTTGAAACAGCATACTATCCCTTCACACAGGTTAGAAATTGAACTGGTGGAATCGTCCATTAGTATCAACCTAGAGTACATTTTCAAACGCTTGCATGAGTTCAAACAAGCCGGCATTAAATTGGCTATTGATGACTTTGGTACGGGTATGAGTTCTCTCTCTTATATCAGCCATCTGAATGTGCATTTCATCAAGATAGATAAATCATTCATACGAGATGTGGAGCAGGACACCAAGAAAAAAGCCGTCATTTCGGCCGCTATTCAGCTCGCTAGAAACTTTAATAGTGCAGTCATTGCAGAAGGTATCGAAACGCAACAACAAGCGGATATTATTAAAGAAATGGGATGTGAGTATGGCCAAGGCTACTACTTTGCCAAACCCATGTCAGCAAAGAAAATGACTCTGTTGATACAAGCCGATCAACCTCTGCCTTTTACAACAGAGTCATAGCGATACAGTAATTTAGACTAGTCCAAGTCTAGACCATCAAAATCACTGGCATCATGACGTTCGTGTAATTGAGCACCATCACCGAATGCACGGTTCACCACACGACCACGCTTCACCGCTGGACGCTCTTCTAGGGCTTTCGCCCAACGCAGCAGATGGGTGTAACTCGATACGTCTAAGAACTCAGCGGCATTGTATAAGTTACCTAATACCAAGTTGCCATACCAAGGCCAAATAGCGATATCGGCAATGGAATACTCATCACCAGCAAAGTAGGTATGTTCAGCCAAATGCTTGTCCAAGACATCCAGCTGACGCTTGGTTTCCATGGTAAAACGGTCTATCGGATATTGCATCTTTGTCGGCGCGTAGGCATAGAAATGTCCAAAACCACCACCCAAATAAGGCGCTGAGCCCATCTGCCAGAACAACCAATTTCGGCACTCGGTTTTCGCTTTATGATCTTTTGGAACCAAGGCATCAAATTTTTCCGCCAGATATTGCAGTATGGCACCCGACTCGAAGACACGAGTAGGTGGTGTGGTACTGTGGTCCATCAAAGCCGGAATCTTGGAATTCGGGTTAATATCAACAAAACCTGAAGAGAACTGATCACCTTCACCAATGTTAATAAGGTAGGCATCGTATTCCGCTTCCTTAATGCCCATTGCCAATAGCTCTTCCAACATAATGGTGACTTTTTGACCATTAGGCGTTGCCAAAGAATGCACTTGAAGTGGGTGCTTACCTACCTCCAAAACCTTTTCATGTGTTGCCCCTGAAATGGGGCGATTGATGTTAGCAAACTGGCCGCCATTCTTACTTTGCCATTGCCAAACTTTTGGTGGTACGTATTCCTGCTTATTGTCATCACTCATACTACTTTCCCATTAATACTCTGTAAGAAATGTTCGATCTTGATCGTCTATTCTCTATGGTTATTAAAGATACTTAATTCATTATGGGCTTGAATCATCTCTAAACAAGCACATAACGCAAATTTAATGGGCAAAAAAATAAAAAGCCCACATGAGGTATACAAATGAAGCGTCTTAATTCTAAAGCTCTATTCCATAAATTAGCGTTAACAGCAGGGATAAGTTTGTCTCTGACAATGGCGTCATCCGTCCAAGCAGAGCAACAGAGTATGGTAGTGGCAGGTGGCTGTTTTTGGTGTGTGGAATCTGACTTTGAAATGGTGCCTGGCGTCATTGATGTCATCTCGGGTTACACAGGTGGACAAACGCCCAATCCAAGTTACAAACAAGTCTCTATAGGTAACACGGGGCATTTCGAAGCCGTCACTATTTTATTTGATGACGAAAAAGTATCACTAAACACATTGGCTGAATACTTTTGGAAAACCATCGACCCGACGGATCCAAATGGACAATTTTGTGACAAAGGTGAACCTTATCGAACTGCCATGTTTTATCAAAATGCCGAACAAAAAGCGGTATTTGATGCGTCACTGGACAAGGTAAAGTCGACCAAGCCTTTTTCAGCAGACATAGTCACCCCCATTTTGCCCGCGGCGAAATTCTACCCGGCGGAGGAATATCACCAGAGCTATTACACTAAAAATCCTATACGTTATGCTTTCTATCGCTCAAGCTGTGGGCGCGACCGACGTATTGAACAGCTATGGGGAGAAGTGACTAGCAAGGCATATCATTAATACGAAAAAACAAGGAGTGAATCCACAACGGCTTGTAGAGAAGGGGCTCAGCTTCTAGTATAAAACCCCATCATCCATTAGAGGTAATGACGTTTGAATCCCATTCTACAAGCCCAAAAATCTCATAAATCGATCCGTCAGTATACCGTCCAAAGTATCGACAACGCGCTTTTAGAGGAACTGATCGCCGCAGCACAAGGTGCGGCTTCTTCCAGTTTTATCCAAGCCTATTCCATCATTCAAGTCACTCAAGCCGAGCAGCGCCAGCAAATCGCCAGTTTGTCTGGCGGCCAAAAATGGGTCGAACAAGCGGCTGAGTTTCTTGTCATTTGTGCCGATTTGACCCGTGTTGAATATTGCAGTCATAAACAAGGTCTGGGCGCTCTTGAAGGTCAAACCGAACACTTTATTGCCGCTACCACAGATGCCACCTTTATGGCGCAAAACTTGATGTTGGGTGCAGAATCCGTTGGCTTAGGTGCGGTGTTTATTGGCGGCATTCGCAATGATCCGCAACAAGTTGCCGAGCTGTTGGCGCTCCCCGATCAGGTGTATCCCATCTTCGGACTTTGTTTAGGCTATCCAGACGCAGAGCCAGAATGTAAGCCTCGTCTGCCCGTAGCCAGTATTTTACACAAAGACCAATATGATTCCTCACGTTGTGCCGCAGACGTCGAAGCCTATGACGCCCAAATGCAAACCTATTACGCCAGTCGCAACAGCAATCAAAAGCAAAGCAACTGGTCTGAACAAACCGCCGCAGCGGTTCAAAAGAAAAAACGCGAACACATGCTAAGCTTTTTACAGGCTCGCGGTTTTCTGAAGCAATAACCCTTTACTATCTAGATTAAATCGAAAAAGGAAAGCTCATGTTAAAACATGTCCCTCAGGTCACTTTCAAAACTCGTATTCGTAATGAAGCCCTTGGTGGTCCAAACCCCTTCGAGTGGAAAGACGTTTCCACAGACGATTTGTTTAAAGACAAAAGCGTGGTTGTCTTTTCCCTACCGGGCGCCTTCACACCAACTTGTTCAACCTCACATTTACCTCGTTACGAAGAGCTTTATGATGAGTTCAAAGCACAAGGAGTCGATGCCGTTATATGTATTTCGGTAAACGATGCGTTTGTGATGTTCCAATGGGGTAAAAGCCAAAATGCCAAAAATGTCTTCTTATTACCAGACGGTAATGGTGACTTCACCCGTCAGATGGGCATGCTAGTGAAAAAAGAAAATCTAGGCTTTGGCATGCGCAGTTGGCGCTATGCGATGCATGTTGAAAACGGCGAAATTAAGAAAATGTTTGCTGAACCAGGTTACCAAGACGATGCACCAAGCGATCCATTTGAGGTATCCGATGCTGACACCATGCTGAATTATCTAAAAAGCCGTTAAACTGAAACCCTAGACACACAATACTTAACAAAAAGGGATCGCTTCTTATCACGCTGTCCCTTTTTTATAAACTCGCTTTAAGGTCTAATTTTACTATGTTTTAAATTGATAAAGTCATTATAAGTGGGAGTCGATTTATCATGCTAAATTTTTTAAAGCAGAAATCCATTCTCATTAATCTGGCACTTTCTACCAATCATTTGCCATCTTGGCGGAAACTGGTCGCCTATATGATTCTCTTCATACTTGGCGGCATTTTTATCAATCGTTATCTCTACATTATTACTGAAAAACAGGCATTAGAAAATTACGTGGGTCGTGTTATTGACAGAACACAGCAAGCGATTTTTCAGATGAGCTCAGGACTTAATCAGGCAAATAATATAGAAGAGGATCTGTGTTCTATTGAAGGCCTCACGCAATTAAAAATCCTGATACTAAAATACCCTTATGTTGAGGACATAGGGCACATTAAAAACAACCAACTTCGTTGTTCCGCTATTTGGGGAGAATTTTCGCCCGCCATCACCTTGCCAAAAAACTTGTCACAGGATTCCAGTTTTGATCAAACCTGGCCTGATATCGAAAACCTTTTTCATGAACAACAAGATCGTATGGTAGTGCGTTATCAAGAAGTGTTCGTCATTCCCTCACCAACCATCTTTCTTGATATTCCTCGTAACAACCCAAAAACCGGCAGTGTATTGTTTTCATCACAAGAAAATAACATCTACCAATTACTAAACGACATCAACATGGAAGAAGCACAGCACATCATTAATCACCCTAATGATGGCATCCCATTTATGCCATCAAAAGACAGTGGCATTTCCATTAAAATTTGCCCGGCTGGCTTTAGTTTTTGTGTGGCAGGCATAGATAAACGCATTGGCATTTTTGATATGCCGGTTTGGCAGTGGTTTATCAGCATCATCATAGGGATAGTATCTTGTTTATTGTTTTTAAATAGCACAACTCGGATTAAAGAAAGCCGTTTATCGCTACTCAGACGTCTAAAAAGAGCGATTAAAAACAATGATATATATTCCCTTTATCAACCCAAAATAGAATTAGCAACAGGAAAAATTGTTGGCGTGGAAGCCCTTGCACGCTGGAATGACAAACTGTTGGGCTTTGTGTCTCCTGACCAATTCATCCATTGTGCCGAACAAAAAGGCTTAATTACAAAGCTCACGCGCCAGTTAGTCGAAAAAAACATCAAAGACATGGCGAGTATTCTCACAACCCATCCAGACTTTACGCTTAGCATCAATCTCTCTATCCAAGATTTGGCTGACAATAGTTTGTTGCATTACATTGATCGTCTAATACACAAACAAGGTATTCATACGGAACAAATTGTACTTGAAGTGACAGAGAGATCCGCTGTAGAAAACAACACACTGAAACAAACCACCAAGCGCTTTCTTCGTAAAGGGTATCAAATGTCGATTGACGATTTTGGTACGGGCTTTTCCAATTTATCTTGGCTCACAGCATTCCAGCCAAATGAAATCAAAATCGACAAAATCTTTATTCAATCGATTGGCACCCAATCCGTTAATCAAATTACCTTGAATGGTATCTTTCAATTGGTCAGCAACTTGGATGTGAAATTGGTGTTTGAAGGCATCGAGTCGTTGGATGAAGCGAAATACTTAGTACAACATTCACCTCATGCCATTGGCCAGGGCTGGCTTTATTGCAAAGCCGTAGCCCCTAAATCCGTACAAGAAATGATCATCAATGCCCCCTTTAAAGGAGTTAATGATCAATCGATAACCGAAATACTAGACGTCACTGATGATGAGTCTTAAAGCTCAAAAAAACCTCCTACTCACTTTATTAAGAGCTGTAGAAGTCCAGAAACTCTAACTCATTTTCTATTTTGCCTGCATCTTGTTGCAGTTCATGCAGCACTTCGTTCATCTTAACCAAGCAAGCTTGCACCTCATTTAGCAGAGCAAAAACTTGCGTCATCGTTTGTTCCGCAGAGCCCTCAGTGTCATTATTGGCATCCATCTGCGCTAATTGAGTTGCAATGTCTGAAACCTGCTTCTTCAATTCTTCCGAATTCGCCAGCCATTCAGACTCCAACAGACCAGTGAGCATGTGTTTTGCTCCCACCAAATGATTCATTACCCTGTTGTTTTTCTTAACGGCATCGGCCACTAACTGCTGCACAGACTGACCAGAAGCAGATAATGAATCGGTATTCTGTTCTATGGTTTTAGACACCCGCTGGAGACTGTCTAAGGTGTATTTAATGTGCTCAAAGTTGTCTTTGATTATAGCCAGCACACTGCCTTTCGTAAAATGCGCTTCCATGAAATGGTATAAGCCTTCCCGCTCAACCTTGCCCATTAATTCGTGCACCTTCTTAGGATCAGTACCGATCAATTTCCCTGTGCTTCTAAAAGCCCAGAACAAGCTCAACACAATCAACACCACAAGGATAGCCATAATGCCAATAAGTTGTGCCATGAAGGAATATACCTTGCTATCAATACTGTCCATGTAAACCCCGATACCCATCATCCACTTCCATTCCGGCAGTAAGGTCATACCATTAATCTTGATAAACAACTGGTCTGAATTAGGCTTGGTACTCTCCCCTACGGTAAAAGCAAAAGTAGACTTGGTCAGCTCACCAATATATTTAGGGTAGGAGGATTGGAACTCTCCAATGACATTCTCTTTAACATGTACTCTGGCAATACCATGCTCATCATTGGCCCAAATAAAAGAATCGCCGTAACGCATTCCTGATAACAGCTGCTCTATATTCTGTTCTGCTTGTTCGCGTGAGATCTGCCCAGATTTTTCTTTATCTATGTAATGTTTCGCTTGATTCATTGTAAAGGCTAACACGGTTTGCAGTTCATGCTTCCTTGCGTCAATCATTTCGCTCTTCATGCCCTTTGCTGTGAAATACACAATAACAGACATGGATACGATAATTAGGAGAGTAATTACTATTAACTTACTAGACAGTTTCATTGAGCTAAACCTCAAATACAAGAATGCATAGTGAACTATATCCGCTCTCCCTGAGAAGTATCGTTTCTTTATGTAGTTTTTTTGCAAGTCAGCACCCTACTTCTGGCAAGTTTATTGGGCAACAAACTTGTTTTGATAAACGCTTAAACACAACTCTACAAGCACTTCTTAAACCATCTCCTACTAATCAAAAGGCAGGAGTAATGGACTGAAAACTGGAGCAAATCAATCAAAGCTCAACTGGATCAACATGGTAAACCGATATTAAAGGAGTAAGTCGTGCTGCGTATGCTTTCAAGTAATCTGGACTGGTCATCAAGAATAGCGGCGCATCACAGATCGTAAAACCTCATATCTCATATATTGACGTCTGTTGGTTCATCATAATGCAGCCGCCCCTTCGATGTATGACGATAAAAATCAAATTTGGCGTTACCCAATGGAAGATGATTTTAAAGAGTAAGAAACAAATAATTTCATTAGCAATGCGGCTTAATATTCCATATAGGCAAATAATAGTTTTTTATGATGAATAATCAATGTCTGCTTTACGGATCAAACTAAAAAAGACTAAGGAGTTTGGGTAAGGGAACTCGTCTTTATCTTTTTTATGTTATTGATTTCGTGTTTAATGGGCTGTAGCTGCATATTTCTATCTTTTTCACCTTTATTAGGATCGTTTTCAGTAGGTGCTAAATTTATTAAGGCAAAAGTCTAGTCAATTGGACGATTTCGTCAGGTCTATTTTTTTGCCCTCATGGCAAAAAATGGTCTGTTGTCTTTTATTGTCTATTTTTCTCTCTCTCTACCTTCACCATCACTACTATCTTTATCAAGAAGTACGTTCTCTCGAAAACTATATCGGGGCGATTCGCTACAGAACAGAACAAGCATCATTTCAGATGAGAAGAAGTGTCGCGCAGGTACAGAATTCGGTGAATATTTGCTCGACACAGGATTTAAATCAACTACGAAAACTCGTATTACATTATCCCTACATTGAAGACTTAGGACGCATCACACCAGACAATAAACTGATTTGCTCCGCAATATGGGGACAGTTTACTCCGCCAATCCAGTTACCCGATCCCATCATCAGTGACGGCATATTGACACAAGCTTGGCCGAATCTAACCAACACTTTTGACACGGGTCAAATACGCGATATTTTAAGTTCTTCCGATGTATTTGTTGTCGCTTCGCCCACCATTTATTTGGAACTATCTCGTCAAATGCACAGCACTGGAGGAGTCCTTTACAACAAATACTCCAAGCATATTTTTCACATTTTTGATGACATGACTCACCAAGAAGCCATTGATGCCATACAAACAGCACCTCAATCCTTCTCATTATTTTCGACGAATCAAACACTTACCCTTACTACGTGCCCGATTGGTTTTAATTTTTGTGTATCCGGAATAGATAAAAATATTGGTGTCTTTGATATGAACTTTTGGCAGTGGCTAAGTGGTATGTTACTGGGGATTTTGATGGGAGTTTCATTGATTTTTCAGTGGATTTTTATTCATTCAAAACATCGTTCTATGAAGTACCGTCTTAAACTTGCCCTTAAACATCAGCAATTCTATTCACTCTATCAACCTAAGATTCAACTGAAAACAGGCAAAATCATTGGTGTTGAAGCCTTAGCTCGTTGGCAAGATAAAGAACTAGGAGATGTACCTGCCGATCAATTCATTGCTTGTGCTGAACAAAATGCACTAATCACACCGTTAACCCGTCAGTTATTCAGTCAAAACCTAATGGAAATGCAACACATTTTGCATGAAAAGCCTGATTTTACTCTCAGCATAAACCTATCTATCCAAGACCTGACTGACCAAAGCTTACTGTTATTCGTCGAAAAACAGATTACACAATATAAAATTAAGCCTGAGCAGATTATCTTTGAAGTAACAGAACGTTCAGCCGCCCAAAGTGATACCCTCAAACAAGCAACCAAACGCTTCATTCGCAAAGGTTATCAAATTTCCTTAGATGATTTTGGTACAGGCTTTTCAAATCTATCTTGGCTAACTGCCTTTAAGCCTAACGAAGTAAAAATTGATCGTATGTTTATTCGATCTATTGGCACACAAACCGTTAATCAAATCACTTTGAACAGTATTTTTCATTTAGTCAGTAAACTCGATGCTACTCTGGTATTTGAAGGCATTGAATCTTTACAAGAAGTCAATTATCTACTGCAACACACAAGCAATGCGATAGGGCAAGGGTGGCTGTATTCTAAAGCAATTGAAGCGACCACCCTCAATACACTGCTAAAGAATCAACCTTTTATGGATAATACCTTTTTAGAAAGTATAAATAAGTAAAATTAAGGCAAAGCCACTTTGTTTTAACTGTCCAAATGTTCCATCTCTTCTATTACTTTGACAAGATTTTGCCTTAGTTCACGACTATGTTCCGTCAGATGAGATGATTTTTCTATTAATTCACTTAATTGCAATGCTAAGCTCTCGCCTTCAAAAGCCACCGAACCATTGTCTTTAAGCAAGGAAATCAACTGTTCCGCTTTGTCTTGCGTCGTCTTCTGCTCCTCCAATACAGATTGCAAAGATTCATCAAGTATGGCGCTGTGCGCCATGACTTTCTGCATTATATCTTGTATCTCATAGCAAACCTGTTGAGATTGATAAAAACGCTCTTGAACCAGTGATAACAAACTCTCTTTGTTAAACTCATTCCTAATAAACTGTTCAACCCCTTCTGTTTCTACTTTCTGCAACATTGTCAGTGCTTGCTGAGGATCTCGACCAACCAGACTCAAAGTACTACGATAAAGCCATAGCAATATTAGGGCTAATACAATCCATAAAACGCCCCCTGCCATGACCAGCAATAGAATAGTAGGGGAAAGAATGTTATCCAACTCGTCTATATAAACCCCAATTCCTATCATCCATAGCCATTCAGGCAATAAGGTCATACCATTCACTTTAACGTATAAAGCATCCGAGTGAGGTTTTTTGCTTTCACCTGTGGTAAATAAAATGGGCGACTGCTGAGTAATGGCATTTATATACTTAGGATAGGAAGGTTGAAAAACCCCTAGAACCGAATCTTTAACATGCACTCGTGCAATGCCGTTGGCATCATTCGCCCAGATAAAATAATTGTCATACCTTGCATGGGATAAAAGAGTCATCACTTTATCTTCCGCCTCTTGAAGAGACAATTGACCCTTTTTTTGTTGTTCAATATAAGGCTGCACCTGACTCACAGTAAACGTCAGAATAGACTTTATTTCGTGTTTTCGGGCTTCTATTAAATTATGTTTAAGAAGCTCAATGGAAAGATAAATTAACCCAGATACGATCAAGGTCATCACCATCAACATCAAAGCAAACTTACTGGTAAGCTTCATACCTACTCCATCCAACTCACACTCAAGTAACGCAATTCTTCAATGACTCTAAAAAAATTTTGCCAGTTTACACAAAGTATCTTAAAAACTGCAGATCAAAATACTCATTCACATGAAGGGTAAAGGTAAAAAGAATAATTAAAAAATCTATATATCCGTTACCCATGCAATGCCTTTAGCGCATGCTCAGGGTCGGCATCGACGATTTTGAGTAAGGCACGAGCTGGCCCTGTTGGCTGACGGCGGCCCTGTTCCCAGTTCTCTAAAGTACGCTTGCTGCCCCCTAGCAAGCTAGCAAAGCGGCTTTGGCTTAAACCGGTTTTAGCCCGAATCGCTTTCACTTCTGGTTCGGCAAATTCCGTGATGCGTGCTGCTGTGTTTTGGCCTTTTATGATGTCATCGGCTTGTTGTACGCTTTCAAGCAATTCATTGAACATCTCGTTATTCACAGTGATCACCTTTCAATAACTACCATAACATTACCAAACTATACGTCATTGACGTAATATGTCGATTAATAATTAAACAATGATTGATAGCCGCAGATGACGTTCCATTCCCTTGTCGTCAAGAGAAATGAAAGCGAGTAAATCCTATGATCAAAAAAATCCCCATATCGACTTGCGACACGGGGATTCTCAGTAAGGAACAGAAAAGATTAGAGTTTTACCTGCAGCAGGCCTTCGATTACTTCCCTAAGCTGTTGTTGGATAAAGGGTAATTTACTTTTATCCAAGTGATATTCGTTTTGCTGCGCGGCGATTTCGTCGAGGTAAGTGGCTTGAGACAGTTCCAGCTGAATGGCGTGGATGCCCTTTTCTGGTTGGCCGAAATGGCGTGTGATGTAGCCCCCTTTAAAGCGACCATTTAGCACTTGCGTGTAATGTGGGCCAAGTAATTGCGTCACTAGGCTGGGCAATTGACTGTCGCAGGATTCTCCATCATTAGTGCCCCAGTTAAAGTCGGGCAATTGCCCTTCAAACAGCATGGGAACGTGAGAAGCAATACTGTGCGCGTCAAATAAGATAGCGTACCCAAATTTGTCTTTAAGACGCTTTAGTTCATTACCAATGGTGTCATGGTAAGGTCGCCAAATTTGTTCTTTACAGGCGAGTCGATGGGCATCCGAAGGGGTTTTTCCCGTTTTAAAAATCGGCTCATCGGTGAACAAGATATCTGGAAATAAGCCGGTGGTTTTGCTGCTGTACAAGGGCTTGTCATCATAAGGGCGATTCAAATCGATCACATAGCGAGAGTAATTGGCCTTGATGCAGCCCACGCCTAACGCAGCCAAATCCCCATACAATTCAGGAATGTACCAGTCGGTATCCGGTAATTTGGCGGCTTTTTCTGTCAAGCCTTCTGCCACTTCTGGGGTTAGATTGAGACCAGAATGGGGCATGCTGACCAACAGTGGCGAGTCGCCTGCATGAAAATCAAAAGGCGACGGAATAATGGGATTATCTAAACTCATGTGATGTTACCCTGCTGAATACGGTGTTTAAGCAACTGACCTCCCAACCAATAGCACAGCTCTCCCGGGCTTTCCACATCCCAGCAAACAAAGTCCGCCACCTTGCCAACCTCTAAGCTACCATGAGACGCAGATAACCCGAGAGCTTGCGCCGCATGAAGCGTCGCTCCTGCTAAAGCTTCTTCGGGCGTTAAGGCAAACAAGGTACAAGCCATGTTCATCATCAAGCGCAAAGACAAAGCGGGTGAAGTGCCCGGATTCGCATCGGTGGCAATGGCCATAGGAACCGCATGTTTACGCAGCCAAGCAATGGGCGGTTTTTGCGTTTCTTTCAAGGTGTAAAAAGCACCAGGTAACAAAACCGCTACCGTGCCCGCTTGTGCCATGGCTTTAACATCCGCTTCTTCAATGAACTCGATGTGGTCCGCCGACAACGCCTGAAACTTAGCCGCCATGCGAGTACCACCTTGTGAAGTAAGCTGCTCAGCATGGACCTTCACTGGCAAGCCTAATACTTTGGCCCTTTGAAAGTAGCGTAAGACTTGCTCAGGGCTAAAGGCAATGCCTTCACAAAAAGCGTCCACCGCATCCGCCATGCCTAGCTTGGCGATTTCCGGCAACACTTGGTCACACAGATAATCTATGTAAGCACCTTTATCATCAAACTCTGGTGGCATGGCATGGGCAGCCAAACAGGTGCGTTGAACGTGTATTGGCAACTGTTCCCCCAATTCACTGGCCACACGCAGCATTTTTAACTCACTGTCTAAGGATAAACCATAGCCAGATTTGATCTCGACCATGGTCACGCCGTCTTGCATGAGACTGCTCAAACGACGTTTGGCTGACGCCAATAAACTCGCTTCAGTAGCCTCACGGGTTGCCTTCACCGATGCAGCAATGCCACCACCTTGAGCGGCAATCTCTTGATAAGACACGCCATTGAGACGCTGTTCGAATTCACCCGCACGATTGCCACCAAACACCAAATGGGTGTGACAATCAATTAAACCGGGCGTCACCCAGCCACCCTCGAAATCCTGCACTTGCAAGGCCTCGTAAGGTGGTAAATCCGCCTGTTGACCAAGCCAGACAATACGACCATTCTTAACGCCAATGGCAGCATCTTCAATGACGCTGTATTGCCCATACTGCATGGTCGCCACATGAGCACCATACCAAAGGCTATCAAAACGAATAGGCGTATTGGACGAATGGCTAGTCTGACTCATTTTCTTCCTCTTATTCTCGTTGACGAGCGTATCGCTCTATTAGCCGTCAAGGCTCGGCAATAAGCCAGTAGGCATCATGCTGTTGTGAGAGGCTTCTTGCAGTAGCGCATTGGCTTTCTCAATGTCCGGCGCAAAGTACCTGTCTTTGTCATAAAACGGTACTCTGGCGCGCAATGCAGCGCGGGCTTGCTCTAATGGCTCGCTGGTTTTGAGTGGCTTACGGAAGTCCAAACCTTGTACGGCAGACAAAATTTCCACCGCCAAAATACCCCGCGTGTTTTCCGCCATGTCTTTCAAACGGCGAGCCGCAAAAGTCGCCATGGAAACGTGATCTTCTTGGTTGGCCGACGTCGGCAAGCTGTCGACCGAAGCCGGATGCGCGTAGGTTTTGTTTTCGCTGGCCAAAGCCGCAGCAGTCACTTGCGCAATCATAAAGCCAGAATTAACGCCACCATTGTCTACCAAGAAAGGCGGTAATTTACTCAAATTACTGTCGATCAGTAGCGCCATACGACGCTCAGATAAACTGCCGATTTCAGCGATTGCTAAGGCCAGATTATCGGCCGCCATCGCCACGGGTTCCGCGTGGAAGTTACCACCAGAAATGATGTCGCCTTGCTCAGCAAACACCAAAGGATTGTCCGACACCGAATTGGCTTCCACACACAGAGATTTCGCTGCATTGCGGATTTGCTCCAAACACGCCCCCATCACCTGTGGCTGACAACGCAGAGAGTAAGGATCTTGCACCTTCTCACAAGCTTGGTGTGAATCCCCCAACTCACTGCTTTCGCCCAATAAATGACGATAAGCAGCGGCCGCGTCCATTTGTGTTTGATGACCACGTACTTGATGAATACGCGCATCAAATGGACTACGACTGCCCAACGCTGCTTCGACTGATAAAGCACCACAAGTGATGGCCGAAGCGAATAAGTCTTCCGCTTCAAACAAGCCTTCCAGAGCAAAAGCCGTCGACGCTTGCGTGCCATTTAGTAATGCCAAGCCTTCTTTTGGCGCTAGGGTAATGGGTGACAAACTCGCCACAGCCAGAGCCGCTTGTCCCGAGATAATTTCACCGCGATAACGGGCTTGGCCTTCGCCTAATAAAATCGTGCTCATGTGCGCCAAAGGCGCTAAGTCACCGGATGCCCCCACCGAGCCTTTCTTTGGAATACAAGGGTAGACTTCCTTGTTTATCAAGGTGATAAGCGCTTGAATCACTTCCAGACGAATACCGGAAAAACCGCGCGCTAAGCTGTTCACTTTCAGCGCTATGATGAGTTTAACCGTGCCGTCTTCCATCAGCTCACCAATGCCCGCTGCATGAGATAACACAATACTGCGCTGTAGCGCTTCGAGATCATCCGCTGCAATGCGCGTATTGGCCAACAAACCAAATCCAGTATTGATGCCATAAACCGTTCTGTCTTCGGCAATTACATCGTTTACCACTTGGGTGCTGGCGTGAATGGCTGGAATGGCGGCGTCATCAAGGGTTAAGGTTATCTGGTGGCGACGAATGTGACGTAAATCACTTAAGCTCAATTGGCCGGGGTTAATAGTCAGTTCAAACATGCTGTTTCTCTCTTAATGTGATTTATCGCCAGTGATCATCGGCAAATTCAAGTTTTGTTCATGGGCACATTCTATCGCAATGTCGTAACCCGCATCCGCATGACGCATCACACCAGTGGCTGGATCATTGGTTAATACACGGGCGATTCGCTCTGCTGCTTGGTCGCTGCCATCACACACTATCACCATGCCGGAATGTTGAGAAAAGCCCATACCGACACCACCACCATGATGCAATGACACCCAAGTCGCGCCAGAAGCGGTATTTAATAAAGCATTCAACAAAGGCCAATCGGACACGGCATCCGAGCCATCTTGCATATCTTCCGTTTCACGGTTTGGACTGGACACGGAACCTGAATCCAGATGATCACGGCCAATAACGATAGGCGCTGACAATTCCCCTGATCTCACCATCTCGTTGAAAGCCAAACCTAACTTGGCGCGCTGTCCTAGTCCAACCCAACAAATACGCGCAGGCAAACCTTGAAATTGAATACGCTCTCGTGCCATATCCAGCCAATGATGAAGATGGTCATCGTCAGCAATCAATTCTTTGACCTTAGCATCGGTTTTGTAGATATCTTCTGGGTCACCGGATAAGGCCGCCCAACGGAAAGGCCCAATTCCACGACAGAATAATGGTCGAATGTAAGCGGGCACAAAGCCTGGGAAATCAAAGGCATTGTCGACCCCTTCTTCCATCGCCATTTGACGAATGTTATTACCATAATCAAAGGTCGGAATGCCCATTTGCTGGAAAGCCAACATGGCTTTTACATGCTCTGCCATGGACTGTTTGGCGGCTTTTACCACGGCTTGAGGTTCGCTTTGTGACTTTTCACGGTAAGTTTCCCAGCTCATGCCTAGTGGTAAATAGCCATTTAGTGGATCGTGTGCGGAGGTTTGATCGGTCACCATGTCTGGGCGAACACCACGTTTTACCATTTCCGGCAATATTTCGGCGGCATTACCACACAAGGCGATGGAAATGGCTTTGCCTTCTGCTGTGTATTTCTTAATACGTGCTAGAGCATCATCCAAATCGTCTGCTTGCTCATCCACATAACGCGTGCGCAGACGGAAGTCGATACGACTTTGCTGACATTCAATGTTCAATGAACACGCCCCTGCCAAGGTCGCCGCCAATGGCTGAGCGCCTCCCATGCCGCCTAAGCCAGCGGTCAATACCCAGCGGCCAGTCAAGTCACCGTCATAATGTTGACGTCCGGCTTCCACAAAGGTTTCATAGGTGCCTTGCACTATGCCTTGGCTGCCAATGTAAATCCACGAACCTGCGGTCATTTGACCGTACATGGCCAAGCCTTTGGCGTCTAATTCGTTAAAGTGTTCCCAATTGGCCCAGTGAGGTACTAAATTCGAGTTGGCAATCAAAACACGCGGCGCATTGCTGTGAGTTTTGAACACCCCAACCGGTTTACCGGATTGCACTAAGAGGGTTTCGTCTTCTTCTAGCTGAGTCAAAGACTCGACTATCTTGTCATAACATTCCCAGTCACGCGCTGCACGGCCAATGCCGCCATACACCACTAACTCTTCTGGGTTTTCTGCAACATCTGGATCCAAATTATTCATCAACATGCGCATGGGTGCTTCCGTCAGCCAAGACTTAGCCGTGAGTTGTGTTCCTGTTGCGGCCTTTACCACGCCAGCGCGGTAACGCTTTGCTGCATTGCTTGAGTGAGACATATCAACTACCTCATGTGTGCGTTTTATTAGATACCATTTGACGGACAGCGCTTAACAAGATGTCTTCAATGGAAAATTAAATGTATATACAACTTAAAATCTAAAATAGTGTCCTATTTCGCAACATGCAAGCATTTTTTAGAAATAAATTAAAATGCACCGCTAGATAATCCAGATTGAAAACCAAGCTTGTATATACAATATAAATATAGAATACTTACTCCATTTTTCTAATCTTTGAGTTTATGCTGAGCTTTCTTAAAGGGGATGCAGATGAATACCAGCAAACAGCGTCAAACCTTCTTTGCCAAACAAGCATGGCTAACCACGGGCTGGCAGAGCAATGTGCTGTTTCAGGTTGAAGACGGCATGATTACGAAATTGGCCATCAATCAAACAGCGACCGACGAGAGTGTGGTGTTATCTGGTCCAATATTGCCTAGCATGCCGAACTTACATTCCCATGCGTTTCAGCGCGTCATGGCAGGTATGGCGGAGGTCAGTTTGAACCCCAATGACAGCTTTTGGAGCTGGCGAGACTTAATGTACAAGGTGGTGCAAAAGCTGACCCCAGAAGACACGCGAATCATCGCCACTCAGTTATACATAGACTTGCTCAAAGCAGGATACACACAGATCGCAGAATTCCATTATTTGCATCATCAGGTGGGCGGCAAGCCTTATCAAGACAAGGCCGAAATGTCGAAGCAAATGATCCAAGCCGCCAATGACGCAGGCATCGGCATAACCTTGTTACCTGTGCTCTACAGTTATTCCGGTTTTGGCGGGCAAGCAGCAAGCCACGGACAAGCCCGATTTATCCACACCACAGAGGATTACTTACAGCTCTTGGCGAATTGTGGACAAGCGTTACAAGCTGAGCCGCTGCACAAGCTGGGGGTGTGTTTTCATTCCCTGAGAGCCGTCACCAAAGTACAAATAGAAAGCGTATTGAGCTCGATAAAAAGCGAATGTCCAATTCACATTCACATCGCCGAGCAGCAAAAAGAAGTGAAAGATTGCTTAGCTTGGAGTGGCCAACGCCCAGTGCAGTGGTTGCATAATGAAATCGGCTTTGATGCCCGCTGGTGCTTAGTACATGCCACCCATTTAGATTCGCAGGAAATACAGAATATCACTCAGCAACAAGCCGTAGTCGGTTTGTGCCCAACTACAGAAGCCAATCTTGGCGATGGCATTTTTCCCGCCACGGATTTTGAACAAGCCAATGGTCGCTGGGGCATAGGCTCAGACAGCCATGTAAGTTTGTCGCTGGTGGAAGAGTTACGCACCTTGGAATATACCCAACGCTTGCGCGATCAGCAACGCAACCGACTTCATCGACCGACTCAGTCACACATTGGCGATAATCTCTATCAGCAAGCCTTACTGGGTGGCAATCAGGCTTGTCAGGTGACCATTGGCTTACAAGAAAATCATCGCGCCGACTTTATTGTGCTGGACGAAAACGCGCCATTTGTTGCCGCCAGCCTGCCAGACGACTTAATTAACCGTTGGCTATTTGCTTGCAATGACCACCTTATTAAAGACGTCTACGTGGCGGGCAATGCAATCATTAAAGACTTTCATCATGCCGAAGAAGCGCAACACAAAGCGAACTTCATTAAGGTGATCAAGAAGGTCATGTATGACGGTTAAACTACGACCAAGAGTTCATTGCGCTTAACAGACAAATTCTACGGGATTGCGATTCATACTGTCTGTTAAAAACAGACCAAGTTATCCACATTTGTTTGCAAACACCGGAAAGTTAGCGGCCAAAATGACCAAACAGCTGAAAGCGTGAGCCTGGGTGCAACAGACGAGCGACCGTCACAATATCGTCTCCAGACCAAGTGCGGCGTTTAATTTGCAAACAAGGTTCTTGTGCGGATATTTGCAGACGTTGGCACTCTTCGGCACTCGGTAAAATGGCTTCCACCAAGTGTTCCCCTTCCGTCATGGGAGCAACACTCATCAGGTATTCATAAGAAGTATGTGCGACAAAATCTTGTTGATCATACTCAGGGGCCAAACTGGCATTGACGACACGTTCTTCAATTTGAATCGGCAAATCATTCTCGTAATGCAGTACCACAGAACGGAAAATACTGTGATTGGTGCGCACCCCTAAGCTAACCGCTTCTTCAATACTGGCTTGTGCAGATTCCAATACTAAAAGCTCAGACTTGTGTTGATGACCTCGGGCGGCGATTTCTTCGGCAATGTTGTGTACTTCAAACAAAGCAGAATGGGCTTTTTTTTCTGCCACAAAGGTACCTAGCCCTTGATGTCGAACCAAAAACCCTTCCGCTGTTAACTCACGCAGAGCGCGATTGACCGTCATGCGGCTTACGCCCAAGGCTTTCACCACCTCCAATTCTGAAGGAACACGCTGGTTAACCGGCCATTCTCCAGTGGTAATTTTCTGCATAATGGCCTGCTTTAACTTGGCATAAATAGGCTGTGATGCATTGGGCAAATCATCAAAAAGATTCGCGACATTAATCCTAGTTGCTGGCTCAGACACAAAAAAATCCATTACTGCTTGAAGGTATGCAAATTATACCGTTAGTCAATCGAAACAAACAATTACCCCATACTTATAGCGGCATTAGCCATAAAGCAGACAACCAACACAGTCCCATGGTTAAGGAAAAAATAACCCCCCAACGTGGTGTATGCGCGGGTATACCGGGTTGCTTTTTGAGGCCTCGAACCATGCCTTCAATAAGACGCTCATTAAGGCGAATCTCATGATACAAGACAGCCAAAATATGAATCGCGACCAGGGCTAATAAATAGTCAGGCAATGTATGGTGAATCGACACTAAAAAGCTGGCGGTGTCTTCGGACACTAAACTATTGAAAGGGCCGAACCAGAAAATATCGTCACTGGAAAAAAGACCGCTTGCCCACTGCGCCGTCAAGGTCACTAGTAAGGCAATCACCATGAGCGCTCCCAAAGGATTGTGCCCAAGGTAATGTAAAGGCTTGCCAATGATCAAAGATTTCGCAAAGTGCCAAACCACTTTAGGGCCGCGCACAAACTGACTAAAGAGCGCATAACGAGAGCCGTAAAAACCATACAAAACTCGCGCAATCACTAGGCTAGACAATCCGTAGCCAAAGTAGAAGTGGTATTGCATATAATCCTCCTCCGCTTTGCCTGTTAGAATCAAACCCGTAAATAACACCACCAATAACCAGTGAAAAATCCTTATTGGCCAATCCCATACCAGTGTCGATTTCATTTTCATCCCCTGCCCGTTTGAAAATCGTTTTCTACTTGTAAAGTAGGTTACATAACCACTATGCTTCAAAAGTATGTTCTTATAAAGACAACCATGGCGAAGTAAGTTCAATGATGATACTGATCTTGTTAGTAATTTT
The DNA here is from genome assembly GCF_056161265.1 of Marinomonas sp. ABL3_031. Lineage (NCBI taxonomy): Bacteria > Pseudomonadati > Pseudomonadota > Gammaproteobacteria > Oceanospirillales > Oceanospirillaceae > Marinomonas > Marinomonas sp. ABL3_031. The sequence continues at coordinate 89,298 of NZ_JBSWYU010000004.1, read as the reverse complement.
AGCCCTTATTCTGGCTTTATTGATATACAGCAAACTTTTCAGTGGCCGTTTTTTCAAACGTCATCACTTATTAGTAGAAGCCGATCAGCAAGAATTAATTGAACATTTGCAGGATTTGAATAATTGGTTAAGTTGGCTACCTTGGTTACTTTTTAATAAGTCCGCAAAAGTGGAATTCGAATACGCCAACCCTTTATCTCCCTTGGCCTCTTGCTTAGTTTGGCAAGGTGATTTGATCCAATCTGGTTGTGTTTACTTAGAAGCCAGTCGCCCCAATGCGCCATATTTTCACTGCTTAATTGAAGCGCCTGCTTTCTATCCAAGCGACCTTCACTTCAATATCGATGTCACCAAGCAAAAACAAGGCACCTTGATCAGTTTCCAAATCACCGGAAAACTGCCTTTCTGGCGTCGTTGGCAACAGGCTAATTACGCCATTCGCGCTGACAAGGACGCGGAGCTGGCGATGCTATTATTACACCAGCATTTACAACACAGCACCTTATCAACGAACTTCGCAGATCAAGCTAAGCATTCGTCTGACGTAAAGATACAGACCATCTTTGATTTTTTAGGCGCTACCCAATTAACGAACCTAGATGCGGTCACTCGACCCTTTACCGTCAACCATCAACCCATGTCACAAAAAATGGATCAAGGCTTTCATGAATTGATCACCGCATTAGGGCCAGAAAATCCACCCGCAGGTCCCAGCTTCGCTCTGTACCGACAAGTTGATCTTGCTCATCACGTGTTTACTGGTAGATTAGGCATTCCCGTGCAAAATATGGTGCCATGTGAATTGTGTCCGGAGCGAATCGCACTCAAGGGCGACTATTTAACCTTACGCTATACAGGGCGTTATCAATTCTTATCTGTAGCCTGGCATGTTTTATACAGTTACATGCGTCTTAGCAAAATCAAACCCCGTCGCCATCATGAAGGTCTTGAGATATTTGAGACTGGTCCAAATCAAACCGAACAACCTAAAGATTACGTTACCAAAATTTATCTACCTGTTAAATCATAGCAGTGTTCCATCCTAAAAAAGTGATGAAAAAGCGACTCTGATGGAGTTTAGGCCTTCAACCCAGTTGAAAACATCAACCTATTCGCTTTAGTATCCAAATAGATTGCTCTTGTTATGCCTCGTTGAAATTTGCCTTGATGAGAATAAACGCCTCACAGCAAAAACAAACGCCAGAAACATAAGCTTCACCTTCCCCCTGAACGTTACGACAAGGTTCAATGGATGATTTCCCATGTCGTGTTTAAATTGTCGAATGTTGACTCATTCGCATCTTCTTTTAACGACAAGAGTTTGCTATGACTACACTATATAAAAATCACATTGCTACCTTATGTGCTCGCTACGAAGCGGCCATGCAGCATTTCGCATTAGATGCCATTGTATTAGCCTCAGGGAACAAGACGTATTACTTCCAAGACGACCACAGCCATCCTTTCCGCGCCTATTCTGGTGCTCAACAATGGCTTCCCTTTAGCCTAGGCGCCGAAACCTTCATCGTACTCAAGCTGGGGCAAAAGCCAGAATTAATTTGGCCTGTCCGTGATGATTTTTGGCACGCAACAAATTCCATTCCCGAAGGTGATTGGCAATCCTCATGGCAACTTACCCCCTGTCGAAAAACAGACAATTGGCATTTGGACTTACCCACTAAAACCGCTTGGCTTGGTCCAAACAAACTCGTATCCATTCCAATATGCGAAGGATTACAAGCCTATGTGGACTTTGATAAAGCGATAAAAACGGATTTTGAGATTCATGCCATGGAGCAAGCATCCAATGCTGCCGTAGCAGGTCATTTGGCGGCTCATCAAGGGTTTCTTGAGGGGAAAAGTGAATTGGATATTTATCTCGCCTTCTTGTCTGCTAGCCAACAATCCTCCTCACAAGAACCCTATCCTGGGATAGTGGGTTTAGATCAACATGCAGCGGTACTGCATTACGAACATAAAAGCACGCAAGCCCTTAAAAATTCTCGTACCTTGCTAATCGATGCTGGTGCCAACTGCCGCGGTTACGCCAGTGATATCACTCGCACTTACAGCCGCCATCAAGACGATTTTGCCGCACTCATTTCTGGCTTAGATGAGCTGGAACAGTCACTTTGCCAACAAGCCATCAGTGACCTTGCTTTTCGAGACTTGCATTACACCGCACTAAAAGGCATAGCCGCCTTGTTACAACAACATGATATTTGTTCTTTGAGTGTTGAAGAGCAACTTGCCAAACGCATTCCTCAAGTATTTTTACCACACGGTTTAGGCCATTTATTGGGATTGCAAGTACATGATGTGGGCGGTCATCAACAAGATAAATCGGGCACCCTGAGCCAACCCGATAGAAATGCACCTTTTTTGCGTCTTACCCGTACCTTGCAGGAAAATATGGTAATCACCATTGAACCTGGGCTGTATTTTATTCCTATGTTGTTGGAAAAAATGCAGTCCGAGATCAAGCAACATGGCTGTAATCTAAAACGTATTAAAGATTTCTTACCTTATGGCGGAATCCGCATCGAAGATAATATACAGGTCAAAAAGAATACTTCTATAAACCTCACTCGTGATGCTTTTGAGCGTAAAAATAAACTCACCTAACAACTTTAAATTGATCGGCCTGCACCTCACCAAAGAACAAATTTGGTGCAAGGCTATCAAGCTCAAAAATACGGGCAAATCGACTATAACTCATTACTTTATATTATATTTTTATTCATTTTAGATATAAAACACTGTTCCAAATTGAGCCATAAATTCAATAAAACACCAAATCAGTGCATAAAAAATAATAATTTAATCCATTAAATATTTAGAATCTACTATCATTCAGTCAAGTTTCAGTCAAAGAATCTAGATAAATGTTTAGTTACTAGCAAATAAAACTAAACTTCAATTGACACCAAACAAGTGGCAAAACTTTTGCTTTTTTCTGTCCTCCCCTTTCGCAATTACATCGAACGTAGTTGAACAAAGTGCAACGGAGCATAAAAATAATGACATTAAAAAGTAACAATATGGCGCTTTCCCCAAAAGAACGAAAATGGCTTCCTTGGTTTGGAACCAATGGCCGTTTATCTCTCTTTAAATCTTGTTATCTCAACCGACACACCTACGCAAATGTTGAAAAAACCTTTGAAGGTATTGCCAACACTCGAGTAAAACTACTCAATACTTGGGTAAATAATCAGTGGTCACAGTTAGAAGTATTATTGGAAATCATCTCTGAGAACTTTCCCAACATTGACTCGGCAGCACTGGAAGAAAGGTTCAATATCGTCGCCGACGTAAGTGAATATTTTGTCATTGATGAGCAAGGAATAGTCATCAACTCGACCGAGAAAGCTCGAATAGGCCAACAGGATCTCAATCCAAAAGCGGTTGATGAAGGGCTAAAGGACTATTTTCTACATGGGCCATATGTGGATCAAAACACATTGAAAATTGGCCCATCTAGCTCAAAGTTCCATGACGCAGTGACGCTCATGTTTTATCTGCCAATAAAGCATAATGGTCAAGCACTGGGTGCCATTTGCGCACGGGTGCCAAATGATGTCTTAGGGGACATCATTCAGCGTGAAGCGGGTCACATTTATAAAGAATCTGGTGACAATTATTTGTTTATGGTCAAACCCCATTTTGATCCGAACATTTTGCCAGGAATAGCCTTATCCAGATCACGCTTTGAAGATGACACCTTCAGTCATGGTGAAAACCTCAAAAGTGGTGTTAACACAAACTGGGGCATCGTCAAAGTACAACGACATACTGAGTTCGAGATTCGCTTTACCGACCCTGCCACTCAGCAATTGCATCCAGGTGTAAGAGAAACGATTAAGAATGGTCACAACCTTTTTGTGACCTATCCGGGTTACTCCGACTATCGTCACATTCCCGTCATAGGTAAGGGTGTAACTTTCCAACTCAAAGGCAGTCCAGATATTTGGGGCATGATGTGTGAGGGAGATTTAGAAGAAGTCTACCGACGTCGCTCCATCAATATAAAATTGATGGAAGGTTATCTTTTAGCCTCCACCTTTCCCTTACTGATTTGCTCTGCTTTACATGCCTATACTGACCTTTCTATTACCAGTGATTTAGCCATTTCATTTGCTTGTCTGCTCTTTGCTGGAATCTTGTTCAACCGCTTGGGCACGCATAAAATCAGTCGCAACATGAGCCAAATGACGGAAGTCATTCAAACCATCGCAGAAGGCGAAGGCAATCTTAAGCAACGTTTGCATGGTGAGCTGAGTAATGATGAAACAGGGGATCTTGGACGCTGGATGAACAGCTTCATCGACAATCTTGATCACACCATAGGGGAAGTCATTTCCGCCAGCAAAAATGTGAAAAACTCCAACCAATTCATGGTTCACACCAATGAAGAAGCCAAAGATGCCTCTCATTATCTGGCCAGCACTGTGGAAGACATGCTCAGCATGTTCCAGAAACAAGTGGACGAAGTGGAAAGTGCTTCTCAAACCGCCAACAACCTCAAAAATACAATGGATCAAGTGGTTGCCAACGCCAAGCAACGTTTAGAGGACGCCAAAACGGGTACACAAGAAATTCGCGACGTGGTGCGTACTTCAGCAGAATCGGTCAAATCCTTAGATCAAAAAACCAATGAAATTGCTGGTATCATCACCACCATTTCCGACATTACCAACCAGACCAACCTATTGGCCTTAAACGCTGCTATCGAAGCGGCGCGGGCAGGCGAGCATGGTCGCGGTTTCTCAGTAGTAGCCGATGAAGTACGAAGTCTGGCTGCCAAAACCGCAGACGCAGCGGAAGAAATTCAAAACATGCTCGAAGGCATACAAGCAGAAACTCGCAATGCGGTTCATTTCATGGAAAAAGGCGCAGAAAACGTCGACCGCAATCTACAAGTTAACGAACAATCTAGTAACGAAGACAACAGCCTGTATGAATTGGTGGATACTTTATTTGAGGCCATGTCGCTGCTCAATGAATCCAACAAGGAAAATGCCAATACCGCGCAAGAAATGGGAGCGGCCACAGAGCAAATGAAGCGTTCTATTGCCGCTTTACAGCGACGCTCATCGCGTGTCGGACTGTCTGCTTTAAAGCTCAATTCCTTAGTGGGTCAATTCCAAGTAAGTAAAAACTAACGCCAAAGTCAGCAATAACAATAGCCATCATCATGCTGTTGTTATTGCTGATCAAGGTTTACAAAGAATTTCGGCCAACTTTGAAGAAAGACATAAAAGCTTTTTCACTCTCTCCAAGCCATTTAAAATTCTTCCGCCGCGTCCCATAATGCATCCCACAAATGTTGCGAACTGGCTATATCACTTAATACGAAAAAACGCCCAGGTGTAGCTTCCAACGCGGCATTGATAACGATGGCATTAACTCGCGCGACAGAGGTCTGAGCAACCAGATTTTCCAAAAAAGCATGCTGACTCAAATCCACACCGCACACCTTTGCAAACATGGATTCACAATCCTCACCACGGCAAAGAAACATGGCGTGACTATGCTGACAATACAAACGGTATATGCCTTCCAGTTTGAGTGCCTGCACCTCCATATCCATTAAGCGCTCGGCATTTTGCTGAGTTTCATCCAACAACCAGAACTCTGTATTACTTAAACGCACCACTCGAATACCTGATACATCTAACAAAGAAAGGTTTGGCTTAGCTGGAACAGGCAAGTGCTCGGAAGCTAAAAAGGCTTCCACATCAGGGCCTCGAAAACCGATACGTGAGACTTGCGTGTAATCCTCTATCTTAATGCGGCTTGTTGTTGAAGACGTAGGATGGATTTGTGTTGTGCGCAGCTCAGGCTTAGCATTAACGGCAAATAAAAACATATTAAACCACCTCCTGACGAGTACCTTCTGGATCATAAAATGGCAATGCCACCACCCTTGCCAAGACCGCTTCTCCCGACACACGAATAGGTATTTTGTGACCTATGTCTTGCTGATCAATGCCAACAAAGGCAAGGCCTATGTATTCCCCTAAGGTAGGAGAATATTCGCAGGAAGTGACATTACCAGTGATATTGGCATCGCCACCAACACCATCCAGTACAATGTGCCCTTCTTCAGGTTTCGGTAGGGTCTTGTCTAAGGTAAAGCCAACCAGTTTACGCGTTTGCTCACGGGCCATCACAATATCAACGGAGCGGCTACCAACATAGAAAGGCTTATTGCGGGCAATCGCCCATTCTAACGACAACTCACCCGGATGGGACATGCCATCTGTGTCTTGACTGACAATGATGTGTCCCTTTTCAAGGCGCAATAATCGTTGCGTCTCAACCCCAAATGGACATAGATCAAATTCTTCTCCCGCCGTCATCAATAGATCCCAAATCTTGAGGGCAAATAAGCTTGGCATATGCACTTCATAACCCAACTCGCCAACAAAGCCCACTCGCATAAGACGAACAGGCATGCCAAGTATGGCACCTTCTCGGTAACCTAAATAGGGAAATGCCTCATTGCTAAAATCCACATCCTGACAGACTTTTTCCAGAACTTTACGCGCCAGCGGGCCGGCGACGTTTACGGCAGCAAAAGCAGAGGTCACATTGGCAATATCCACCTGCAAACGCCATTGGGCATTCCACTTGGTCATTTCTCGATAGACAGTATCGACCCCACTGGTTGTCGCCGTCACATAGAAATGATTTTCCGCAATTCGACAAGCCACCCCATCGTCTACCACCACACCCTGCTCATTGGTCAATACTGCATAACGCGTTTTGCCAATCGGTTGTTTTATAAAGGCAAAGGTGTACATACGATTCATGAATTCGGCAGCATCCGGGCCTCGTAGCTCAATTCCCCCCAAGGTACTTACGTCGATCATACCAACGCCATTACGTACCGCTAAGGCCTCACGCTCAATCAAAACATTACGATCTTGTTTTGGGCCATAAAATGCCGGACGTCGCCAAATACCCGCAGGGATCATATGCGCACCCAATTCAACATGACGCTGATGCATGGGCGTGTATTTATGAGGGTTAAAAATGCGCCCAGCAATACTGGCCAGCTTCTCTGGAGCAAAAGGCGGACGCGCCGTTGTTACTCCAGTTTCACTGACGCTTCTTTGCGTGGCTTGAGCCACCAAACGCGCCGTTGGCAAGGCTGAATGACGTCCTTGTGACGGCCCCATGCCGACCGTAGAAAAACGCTTCACCAGTTGCACATCTCGGTAGCCAAGGCGGGTCGCATTGACAATATCCTTGGCTTGCAAATCTTCATCAAAGTCGACAAAGTCTTTGCCTTTTGGATGTTTGAAGATAGGCCAGTCGAAATTAGTTTTTCGCTCACAGATGACCTGTGGAAGAGCCGCATCCGTTAACTTGAGACCCAGCAGAGCATCCTGCGCAGCGCGCTGTCCATCCAACACTACCTTTTCCAGCTCATGAACACCGTTCACTGAGCCTGCAATGAACACATTGTTGGGTAAATTCGATAAGCTAAAGCGCGCACTGGCATCTTCGTATTCCAATTGCGCCCCGCCCTGACAAAGCAATTGGTAAATGGGCATATAGCCTGCCGACATACACAAGAGGTCACATGGAATGGTCACTCCATCCATCACCACTTGCCCTTGTCCTGAAATGCTATGAACCTTTACCGCCGCCAGATGCTTTTTGTCGTTGGTCGCAATGGCCTCATAAACGGTCGCTTGTCGCTTGACCTTAATACCCAATCTCTCAACTTCTGCGAGTAATTCTGCCTCAACGCCTTCTTTACGCATGTCCACCAGCAAAGACACCTGTACGCCATTCTTAGCCAATTCAATGGCGGCAAGGTAACCGTCATCATTACCAGTCAACACAACGGCCTTTTGCCCTGGTTTAATCGCATAATGTTTCATTAAACGCATGGCTGCGCTGGACATCATGATGCCCGGCAAGTCGTTATTGCGAAACACCACATGCTGCTCAAACGCACCAGAGGCCACCACACATTGTTTGGCGCGCAGCTTAAACATTCTGTTGCCCTGAATGACTGGCAAGTAATTATCGGCAAACCAAGCATTGCAAGTAGCATTGACAAGTACACGAATCTTAGGGTGTTGTTTCACCTTTTCCACTAAGCTAGATAAGGTGTCCTCTGCCAACTGACCTTCCATATCAAAACGATGGTAGGTTAATGCGCCACCCAGTTGCGGGTTTTCATCGATCAATATAACATCTGCGCCCCCATCCGCCGCATGAATAGCGGCCGATAAGCCTGCAGGGCCAGCACCAATAACAGCAAGATCACAAAACGCGTACGCTTTATCATGATAAGTCGGTTTGAAATCAAGATCCGCCACACCTAGACCGGCTTTTTTGCGAATAAAAGGTTCCCATTTATCCCAAATGCCTTTTGGCTTATAAAAAGCACGATAATAAAAACCCACCGGCATAAAACGGCTGCCATAGCCCAGCTTGGCGTCTTTGTCATGCTCTAAAGAGCCATTGTAGTTTTGTCCCATCACCACAGCTTGGTCAGCCACCTCAACTCGGTCGGCTAAGACATTGGGCTCTTGGGGCAACTGCACTAGTGTATTGGCATCCTGACCGGCCATGGTCAAAGGGCCTCTTGGTCGATGATATTTAAAGGAACGTGACATTAACCATTGACCATTCGCCACTAAAGCACTGGCAATAGAGTCACCTTGAAAACCACGATAACGAGTGCCTTCAAACTCAAAACGGATTTCTTTGTTGCGGTCTATTAATGAACCAAGTGGTGCTGCCAGACGCTCTAAACCACTCATTTTGACACCTCCGAAGCAGAATCTGTCTGAGCAAATTCAACCGTTTTTTGATACAAGTCACTTGGATCAAAGGTTCGTAAAATTTCGTCTGAAGCCGTATGTCGTTCGGCAATAAACCAATATCCAGAGGGGGAATGGAACCACCATTCTTGGACAAGTCTAATGGTATTATCTGAGTAGAAAACATAGTCAGCCCATTCTTTATCAGTACAGGTTTTATGGTTGGGCATGGTTTTTACTTCACCACCATAAACAAACTCTGAAATGTTTCTTGGGCCATTCAGTGGGCAAGTCATTAGTTTCATTGCGATCTCCTAGTGGCTAGCGGCCGTAGCGCCCATTTCATTGACTTGACGGAAAACATCAAAACGATCCATGGCAAAAGGCGCAATCAATTCAGGTACTTGGCCGCCACTGGCAACCAGTTCCGCCATGGTCTTGCCACAGATAGGCGTTGATTTGAAGCCCCAGGTTCCCCAGCCCGCATCAAGATAGTAATTCTCCACTGGGCTTAACCCCATGATAGGACTGTAGTCAGATGTCATGTCCGTGATCCCTGCCCATTGACGCATCAATTTGAGATTTGCCATGAAAGGAAACATCTCGACGGCACTGGCTAGCAAGCTTTCTTTGAGATCTAAGGTAGAACGGGTGTTATAAAGCGGATAAGGGTCTGAGCCACCACCAAATACAATTTCTCCGCGACCCGTTTGCTGCACATAGCAATGCAATGCAGATGAACTCACCAAGGGATCTAAAAAGGGTTTCACTGGCTGCGTCACCATGGCTTGTAATGGATACGTGGTAATCGGCATCTTGATACCCGCCATAGCAGCGACCAGAGAACTATTGCCTGCAACCGCTTGCACCACACAAGCACAACTCACCTTGCCACGATTGGTTGTCACACCTGTCACCTTGCCCTGTTCAACCGTCACCCCAATGACTTCGGTCAGCTGGTGCAACTCAACACCTCGTTGAGTTGCACCCTTAGCATAGCCCCACGCCACCGCATCATGACGTGCGGTGGCACCATCGATGTGCCAAAGACCAGCAAGAATAGGCATGTCAGCCGGATTCATATTAAGTGTTGGTACCAATTCTTGTATCTGTTGCGGATCAATCAACTCCGTACGCCCACCAAAATGTTTATTGACTTCAGTACGTTGACGAAAAGAACGCACTGTGGCGTCAGTGTGGGCAAGAGTTAACTGACCACGAGAGGAGTACATGATGTTAAAATCAAATTCGTTTGACAGACCCTGGAACAAATCCACTGATTGCTTATAAAACTTTACCCCTTCGGAGGTGAGATAGTTAGAACGAATCACTGCCGTGTTTCGAGCCGTATTACCACCACCAAGATAGCCCTTTTCCAAAACGGCAATGTTCGTCACTCCATGGTACTTGGCAAGATAGTAAGCAGTAGCAACACCATGGCCACCACCACCGATAATCACCACATCATAGTGACGTTTGAGCTCTGTTGGCGCAGGCAAGTCTGCGTCTTTCTCAAATGGGTAATCGTTAGAAAGCCCATATTTCAATAATGAAAATGGCATAGACTGTGTCCTCACTTAGCTAAGTGTATGGCGTAATCCGTTCACTTGATCTCTGGCATGTTTAGCGGCTGCCTACTCTAAAATACAAACAACAAAACTGATAAGACGACTCTCTGTGTCACTTTATGCGATGTCACTTATGTCGGTCACAAGATCGGGCCGAGTATTACTTAAAGACCACGGTTTTATTACCATACATAAAGACGCGGTGTTCTAAATGAAGACGTACAGCACTTGCTAAAGCCACCGTCTCAGTATCACGTCCCACAGCCACCAAGCGTTCTGGGGAATAAGAATGATCAACCGGCTGCACGGATTGTTCAATGATTGGGCCTTCATCCAAATCCGAGGTAACGTAGTGTGCAGTTGCACCAATCAACTTAACACCGCGAACATGAGCTTGATGATAAGGCTTGGCCCCTTTAAAACCGGGTAAAAAGGAGTGATGAATATTAATCGCACGACCATGCAGCGCTTTGCATAGACTGTCCGACAAAATTTGCATATATCGAGCCAACACCACCAGGTCGGTATGAGTCTCTTCTACGATTTGCAACAATGCCGCTTCCTGCTCAGGCTTATTCTCTTTCGTTACTGGCAAATACACAAAGCGAATGCCTTCACGCTCAGCCATCGCACGTAAATCTTTATGATTAGAAACAATGGCCGTGATCTCCATCGGCAATTCGCCTTTACGATGACGATACAACAAGTCATCCAGACAGTGATCAAATTTGCTTACCATTAACAGTACGCGCATCGGCTCAGCCGCATCAAACAGCTCCCATTCCATATCAAACTGGGAAACTTGGGCACCAAAACCTTCGCGAATTTTATCAAGAGACGTATCGGCGGATTCAATGCGACAAACAGCACGCATAAAGAATCGCTGATTTTCTTCATCGTCGTACTGATGCATCTCAGAAATGTAACACCCTAACCCCGCTAAGTAGGAAGTGACTGACGCCACAATGCCACTTGTGGCATTACAGGCAGCCTTAAGTACAAATGTATTTGATTCCGACATTTCTTCTCCAATAACGCGTTCACTAAACAAAATTCACACATCTGATTTGTTTATCTAAAGTAAATTAAATATATTATCAGGAAAATTAAATGACAATAACTTAACGAAAGTAAGTCAAAAATATCGCTAATTCCTACGCAGATGAATTTATCCTTTGTATTTGGAGAAAAAATGAACAAGACAACTGATTATCATGTGCCTGCGCTGACTCGGGGTCTGCACATTCTTGAGCTGTTTGATGCTGAACACAGGGTGTTGAGCACGCAAGACTTTGCCGATCATTTAAATGTCAGCGCATCCTCCACCTATCGGATAGTGCAAACCTTGCTTGATCGAGGTTACTTAAAAAAGGTGGCGCGCAATGCCTACGAACTGGGTCCACAAATTGTTTCCCGAGGTTTTGCCTACCTTGCAGGAAAAGAACTGATTGATATTGCTGCTCCATACCTTAACGAACTGCGAGATGAAACCTCCATATCCTGTCATCTGGCCGTGAGAGATGGTTTGGATACGCTTTATATCTATCGTGCTCAAGCGTCTCAGCGTCTATCGGTTAACATTCCTTTAGGCACCAGACTGCCCTGTCATACCAGCGCCATGGGACGTGTCTTATTACAGCAGTTAAGTGATATTGAGCTGAATGCCATGTATCAGACACAAGCATTAGACATGTATCCAAGCCCCCATCCACAGACCCTCTCTGAACTCAAACACTTACTTCAAGAGGAATGGCAACAGGGCTACTCAAGCAACCGCTCAGACAATGCCACCGCCATTGCCGCGCCGATTAAGAATTACCTAGGTAACACCATTGCCGCCATCAATATTTCGGGGGCAGATCAAGTCATGAACAACCCAGAAAAATTCGATATTGCCAAAAATCAATTATTAAAAGCGGCGCAGTCCATATCTTTGGTAGCGCCAGCATAAGCAAGATCAAAACAGAAAAGTCTGCGTATCTAGTACTTTGCAGAATATTCATAAAACGGATCTTTTCTTACATTTCATCAAAACGATAAGCCAAAACTTTCACCCCTGCTTTGACAACTTAACATCACCCTTTATAAGCATTTAACCACGCAAAAGCGTGGTTAAATGCTTTACTAGAGTTGGTTAGTAATCGTTAATATTGCTGTCCAGGGATCCAATTCGTCCCTGCTAAAGGAACTCGCGCCATGGCAGCCGCTTCGACATTCAAGGCCACCAAATCTTCAGGTTCCAAATTTCGCAGATCGTTTTTACCGCATGCCCTAGCCAAAGTTTGCGCTTCCAAGGTTAACACTCGCAAATAATTCGCCAATCGATTTCCCGCTGTCACTGGGTCCAAACGTTTCATGAGTTCTGGGTCCTGAGTGGAAATCCCCGCTGGATCCTTACCTTCTTGATAGTCGTCGTAGAAACCCGCCGCCGAGCCAATTTTTTGGTAATCCTCTTCCCATTTAGGATCATTACACCCAATTGCGACCAAAGCGGCCGTTCCAATTGCCACAGCATCTGCACCCAACGCCATGCATTTGGCAACGTCCGCACCATTGCGGATGCCACCGGATACGATTAACTGCACTTTACGGTGCATGCCCATTTCTTGTAATGCCTGAACCGCTTGCGGAATGGCGGCTAAAGTCGGAATACCAACGTGCTCAATAAAAACGTCTTGGGTCGCTGCCGTTCCACCTTGCATACCGTCAACAACAATAACGTCGGCGCCTGCTTTCACGGCAAGTTTTACATCATAATAAGTTCGAGTTGCCCCCACTTTTATATAAATAGGCACCTGCCAATCGGTGATTTCTCGAAGTTCTTGGATTTTGATCGCTAAGTCATCTGGACCAGTCCAATCAGGATGACGACATGCAGATCGCTGATCAATGCCTTTTGGTAGGTTACGCATTTGCGCCACTCGATCGGTAATCTTTTGTCCCAACAACATACCGCCACCACCAGGTTTAGCGCCTTGCCCCAAAACCACTTCGATGGCATCCGCTTTACGTAAATCATCTGGATTCATACCGTAACGTGACGGCAAATATTGGTAAACCAGCTTTTTAGACTGACCACGTTCTTCTGGCGTCATGCCACCATCACCTGTGGTGGTAGAAGTACCTGCAATAGAGGCCCCACGTCCCAACGCTTCTTTCGCATTCGCCGATAAAGCACCAAAACTCATTCCCGCGATGGTGACGGGAATATCCAGCTTAATCGGATTCTTAGCAAAGCGATCACCTAACACAACCGAGGTGTTACAGGTTTCTCGGTATCCTTCTAAAGGATAACGGGACATACTCGCTCCCAAAAAAAGCAAATCATCAAAATGCGGCACTTTACGCTTGGCACCAAAGCCACGAATATCATAAATACCTGTATCAGCAGCACGGCGTATTTCTGCCATGGTGGCACGATCAAAGGTGGCAGATTCTCTTAAGCTTGTAGTGTCGTTAGATTCGTTACTCATGATTCTCACCTCTAATATTTAGTATGCCGATGCATTATCAACTTTGAAGGTATAAAGCTGACGTGCCGAGCCATAGCGCTTAAAAGAAGCTGGATCCTCGTCCACACCAGCCTTGGCCAGCAGTCCGCTCAGCTCTTCAATATGCTCTGGGCGCATTTCTTTTTGTATGCAGTCCGCCCCAAGTGATTTCACTTCACCTTTAACATAAATATGCACTTCATAAAGTGAGTCACCCAAGGCTTCACCCGCATCGCCACATACGACAAGAGAACCAGATTGCCCCATGAAGCAACTCATGTGACCCACACTGCCCTTTACCACTATGTCCACACCTTTCATGGAAATACCACAACGTGCCCCGGCATTGCCTTCAATGACCAACAAACCTCCTTGTGCCGTCGCGCCTGCGGCCTGCGATGCGTCACCTTTTACACGTACCACACCTGACATCATATTCTCAGCAAGACCTTGACCAGCATTGCCATGAACGGTAACGCTGGCGGTTTTATTCATTCCGGCACAGAAGTAACCTGCATGACCGTGAATATCAACTTGCAAATCCGCATCCAGACCAACAGCAATATTGTGGTCCCCTTTAGAGTTGGTAACGCACCATTCTTGTTCGGTAAGTGAAGCCTGTTGAGCATGCAGTGCCTGGTTCAGTTCACGAATGCTGCTGGTGGCTAAATCAAATGTTTTCATGTTATTCCCCTACGACTTGCGTTCCCAAATGTAGAATCTTGCTGGCTCAGGTTCCCACACGGTGGCATGTTCAATACCTGGTAATGAAGCCAAAGCTTGGTACTCAGAGGCCATCGCCACATAGTCTTCTGTTTCCGCTAATACTGCAGGCTTACAGGCAATAGGATCACGCATCACAGCAAAGCCATCTTTGGTACCGATAGTGAAAGTGAAAAAACCATCAAGATCTTTCAACGCATTTTCTAAAGCCACTTTCAACGAATCACCATTATTTAAGCGCCAAGTCAGGTATCCGGCGGCTACCTCAGAATCATTTTCAGTTTCAAAAGAGATGCCCTCGCGCTTCAATTTATCACGTAGGCGATTATGGTTTGATAATGAGCCGTTGTGCACAAGACATAAATCGGATCCTGTAGAAAACGGATGACTGCCTTCCATGGTCACCGCCGACTCTGTCGCCATGCGAGTATGTCCTATAATATGACTGCCTTTCATACCCTCTAGGTTAAATTTCGAAGCAATGTTTTCTGGAAGGCCCACTTCTTTTAGAATCTCAATCGAATGGCCCGCACTCAGAATCAAAACATCCTTCGCATTCATGGCCATCCAATCACGTACACTCATTTCCGTTGCGTTCACTTTCAGTACTGCCACATTAGCGTTCTGCATCCAGTCCACTTCACAAGCCAATGCGGTGGCTAACTGATCCGCAAGATCTGCCCAATGAAAAGTGTCACTTGGATGACGTAAGGTTAACTTCACCCAATCAGAGGCAACATCATCACCATAAATCGCAAAGCCTGCACTGTCCGGGCCACGATCCGTCATCGCGACCAACATGGGTTCAAAAAGCGCACCCAATTTGCCTTCATATTTATCGTTTTTCAGATAAAGACCCACTATTCCACACATGGCAGAAACCTCTGTTTAATTAATTTTTTAGCTCACTGGTAGCAATTAGAAAAATTCAGCGTAGCGCTTCAGTTCCCAGTCAGAAACATGGCGCAAATATTCACCCCACTCCGCACGCTTAACCTTTAAAAACTCTTCAACAATGTCACGACCCATTGCGTCAACAAACACAGTGTCTTTTTCAAGCTCATCAAGAGCGTCTCCTAACGTCTGTGGGAGAATAGAAATGTTTTTCGCGATAATGTCTTCAAGTGTTAAATTGTATAGGTTGATATTCATTGGTTCACCAGGATCAAGCTCACGCTCAATGCCATCTAAACCCGCCGCAATCAAAGCGGAATGTACAAGATAAGGGTTACAACCTGAGTCAGGTAGACGGAACTCTAAGCGACCATAAGGCACACGAATTAAAGCGGAGCGGTTATTGTCACCATAACACTCATAAGCTGGTGCCCAAGTTGCCCCAGAACTATTACCACCCACCACCAGGCGCTTGTATGAGTTCACTGTTGGCGCCGCAAAGGCACAAATGGCCTTAGCGTGGGCAAGAATACCGGCCGTAAAGTGATAAGCCATTTTTGATAGCCCCATACCATACTTATCACTGTCATCACTAAACAAATTCTTGCCAGATTCATCTGTGATGGATAAATGGAAGTGCATACCATTACCTGTTTTGTCTGCAGCAGGTTTTGGCATAAAAGAACAAATAATGCCCATATCATTGGCTATCTCACCTGCGGCCATACGAACAAACGTAAAACGATCCGCGGATTCGAGAGCATCGCTGTAGGTATAATTGATTTCAAACTGACCGTTCGCATCTTCGTGGTCTATCTGATAGACATCAAAATCAACCGCTTGAAGCGCTTCAACTAAACGCTCCAAAAATTCTCGTGAGCGAGACAAGCCTTTATAGTCATAACATGGCTTATCTAGGGTATCTGAAGCATCCACCGGAGTTAACTGCCCACTTTCCCCTTTTTTAAATAGATAAAACTCTGGCTCCAATCCAGTATTCAGTGTCCAACCTTTTTCTTCCAAACGCTGCAATTGCTTTTTTAGCACCACACGGGAGCAATAAGGATAAGGCGCATTATTAACGTAACCATCACAAGCAAGACGCGCATAACCTGGCTGCCAAGGTACAATACTCAAGGTTGATAGATCTCCACGGGCGAGAAAATCAGGACCATGAGGTTCCATCGCCAATCCAGTAACAGCAAAACCTGCGAACCCAGCACCTTCTTCAACCACATCGAAGATATTTTTTGCCGGTACTGACTTAGTCTTGGCAACACCATGAATGTCAACAAACTGGGCAAGTACATATTTGATCTTATTTGATTCTAAAAAACTTGTGACTTCGTTATATTGCATTACATTACTCCTAAGTTCATTTGGACAACTTATGGAACATTCAAAGCAAGCGACTATCATCATGTTCGCCCGAAAAATTCCTAAAGGGAAACTATTATTCCCTTCAAGAAAGCAAATATCTTGCCACGACATTCTCTTTAAGTAAATTTATTTTCCTTAAAAGAAATAAGCCAATGCTAAGAAGATAATGACTCAAAAAAAAGCTGCTACAATGAGCATACGAAGAATAAGGGTTTTAAGAAAATGACAAGCGACGCACCATCAAGACACATAAAAGCACTTAAAGAGGGCGAAATTAGTCAGGACAGAGAACAGTCGCCACGTTTGAGATTGGAAGATTACATTGCCATGCAAGTAAAACGTAAACGGATGGCACAAAACCTGAAAATAGCGGATGTCGCTCGCATCGCAAAACTCAGTCAAGGCATGGTAAGTAAAATAGAAAACGCGCAAGTATCGACAAGTTTGGATACGCTTGGACGCCTGTGTGATGCAATTGGCCTATCTATTTCACAACTTTTTGCCGACTATGATCGTCCTGAAGGGGGAGCTCAACATACAAAAGCAGGCCAAGGAATGGAAGTAGTCAGAAGAGGAACCGAAAAAGGACATACTTACCATCTACTGAATTACACTCGCGGTGAAACTCAGATTGTTGAACCTTTTCTCATCACAATGGACGATGCAAGTGAAATCTTCCCGACATTTTCTCATCCTGGACAGGAGTTTATTTACATCCTAGAAGGAGAAATCATGTATCGTCACGGTAATAAGCTTTACCACATGGAGAAAGGGGATTCTTTATCCTTCGATTCCAGCATTCCTCACGGACCAGAAGCGTTGCTTGATGTACCGATCAAACTGTTGTCTTTTATCACCCACAGTAAAGAGATCTAACAACGCACTGCAGCAAGTTATTGCTCTTATCTTAACCTCATCGACTTGAGATTAAATACAAATCTATTCTGATCCCCATCATTAAACTCACTAACGTTGCACCGGAGCTTGACTTTCGATCAATAATATATGAAATTTCACATATATTATTTACCACATATTTTTATTATGACGCCTTTAACTTTCTATAAATGCTTGGCAGATGACACTCGTTTAAAGACCTTATTACTGATTTCTCAGACAGGGGAAGCCTGCGTCTGTGATCTACAAGATGCCTTACAATTAGACCAACCAAAAACCTCACGCCATCTGGCAGAGCTACGTAAATGCGGTATTTTACAAGATCAACGTCGAGGCAAATGGGTTTATTACCAAATTCATGAACAACTGCCAGAATGGGCAAAACAAGTCATTCAAAATACGGCTCAACATAATCCTGACTACTATCAGCAAGCTTTAACTATCTTAAAAGCATGCCAAACGGCATCCAACCATTGTTGCTAACCATGAGGTTGATATGAAAATTTTGTACATCTGCACTCACAATCGTTGTCGTAGTATTTTGTCTGAAGCCATTACCAATGGCATGGCTAGCGATATGATCGAAGCCAAAAGCGCGGGCAGCCAACCTGTGGGGGAAGTTCATCCCTTGTCGATTAAATATTTACAGCAAGCAGGCTATGCCACGGACAATCTACACAGCCAGTCTTGGGATGACTTTGAAGACTTTGCCCCCGATCTGGTCATTACTGTATGTGACTCGGCAGCGGGGGAAACCTGCCCAGTATACTTCGGCAAGAGTTTAAAAGTGCATTGGGGGCTTGCTGATCCGTCCAAGTTAGAAGGCGATGAAACAGAAAAACAGCAAGCCTTTATGGCCTGTATTAACACCATTGAAGAAAGGGTGGCGCAGTTGAAAACCTTGGCTTCTCGCCAGCTGGATAAAAACCAGTTGAAATTTGAACTTGAGATTTTGGGGGCACAATAATGAGCCTACTGGATAATCGGCTGCCTAACCTAGACAGTGAGCAATTTCACATTCCTCACCACGATCAATTACAGGTTCAACCCAGCAACCACCAACCGCGCATTTTATTGCTTTATGGGTCATTACGAGAGCGCTCTTACAGTCGCTTAGTGGTGGAAGAAAGCGCGCGTTTACTCACCGCCATGGGCGCTGAAACCCGTATATTCAACCCAACTGGTCTACCGCAAACAGATACGGAAGACGAACATCACCCCAAGGTTAAAGAACTCAGAGACTTAATGATGTGGTCAGAAGGACAAGTCTGGTGTTCTCCTGAGCGTCACGGTTCGATGAGCAGTATCTTCAAAAGCCAAATTGATTGGGTGCCACTAAGCCTTGGTGGAGTAAGACCAACTCAAGGCAAAACCCTTGCCGTCATGCAAGTTTGTGGCGGCTCTCAGTCTTTCAACACAGTCAATCAAATGCGCATTTTAGGCCGCTGGATGCGTATGGTGACCATTCCAAATCAATCTTCTGTCGCCAAAGCTTTCTTAGAGTTTGAAGAAGATGGTCGCATGAAACCTTCGCCTTACTACAATCGCATTGTGGATGTAATGGAAGAGCTGATGAAATTCACCTTGTTGCTCAGAGACAATAAGGAAGTCTTCGTTGACCGCTATTCAGAGCGTGTTGAGAGTGCTGAAGAGCTCAGTAAAAGAGTCAATCAGAAAAGCATTTAATAAATTATTAGGACAACGCCATGGGATTATTTGAACGTTATTTAACTGTCTGGGTAGGGCTGGCCATTCTCGTTGGTATGATGTTGGGCAATTTTATACCTGACGTTTTTGCTGTCATTGCCAACATGGAATACGCCAAAGTCAATTTGGTCATCGCGGTTCTTATCTGGTTAATGATTTACCCTATGATGGTGCAAGTGGATTTTTCAGCCATTAAAAATGTCGGTAAACAAACCAAAGGCTTGGCATTAACGGTTGTGGTAAATTGGCTTATTAAGCCTTTCTCCATGGCCTTGCTGGGTTGGTTGTTTTTCAAAGGCTTGTTTGCCGATTGGGTGGACCCGCAGACCGCCAACGAATACATAGCTGGGATGATTTTGCTGGGAGTAGCACCCTGTACCGCCATGGTCTTCGTATGGAGCCAACTGACCAAAGGGGACGCCAATTACACCTTGGTTCAAGTCTCCATCAATGATGTCATCATGATCTTTGCCTTTGCTCCAATCGCAGGCTTCTTATTGGGCGCAACCGACATTCATGTTCCTTGGGACACTCTATTGGCTTCTGTGGTGCTATACGTATTGATTCCATTAATTGCGGGTGCGATCACGCGTAAAAAACTAGACAAAGCCAATGATCACTCCAAATTAAATGATTTCCTTAGCAAGATGAAACCTTGGTCTATCATAGGATTAGTTGCGACAGTGGTACTGTTGTTTGGTTTTCAATCGGAAACCATTCTAGCCAAACCTCAAGCCATTATTTTGATTGCCATTCCATTGCTGATTCAAACCTATGGGATTTTTGCCATTGCCTATTGGTTGGCAAAGAAATTCAAGTTACCCCACAAAGAAGCGGCACCTGCCAGTTTGATCGGTACCTCTAATTTCTTTGAATTGGCCGTCGCAGTGGCGATCTCTTTGTTTGGTCTGCACTCTGGTGCGGCCTTAGCAACGGTAGTCGGCGTGTTGGTCGAAGTACCAGTGATGTTGTCCTTGGTTTGGTTTGCCAATCGCACCCGACATTGGTTTGCCTAAATTCACTATTAAAAGGCAATTCGCGTAAAACTCTACACTGTAGATAAGCCAAGCTTCAACATAAACCTCTAAAAGAGCAGAATCACCTTACTCTTTTAGAGGGCTACTTGGCGCTATCAATGTGCTTCTGACTTAGCGGCTACAGATCCTTGGCCTGACATTTTTGAACAAGACCTTGAATCGCAAACACATAACCCTGTACCCCCATTCCCACCACGATACCGCTAGCGACTGGGGAAACGTAGGAATGGTGACGGAAAGACTCACGAGCGTGAACATTCGAGATATGCACTTCCATCACAGGAACATCCGCTCCCTTGATGGCATCATGAAGTGCAATAGAAGTATGGGTATAGGCACCCGGATTAAACACCACGCCTAACAATTCACCCGACTTCACCTTCTGACCTGCCTGATGAATCCAGTCTATTAAAGCGCCTTCATGATTAGACTGATGACATTCTACTTCATAACCCAAAGCCGCTGCCGCTTGCTCACACATTTGTTCGACATCCGCTAAGGTTTCATAACCATATTGCGCAGGCTCGCGTGTTCCTAACAAATTTAAATTTGGGCCATTGAGCACCATGATGCTTGCCATAATTACTCCTAAATATCTTACTCTTTATGCGGCTTAACCTGCCGCCATAAAGCGCAACAATAAACTTAATGTTAGGAACGATAATACAGTTGTGAACAATAAGGTGCTAGCACAGAAACTTCGCTGTCCATATTCTCCACAAATAATGGGGTAAGTGCTGAACATTGGCATGGCCGCAAATAAGATAACCGACAATTTAAAACTGTGCGCCATATTGGGTGTGAAATTGAGCAATAACACCACCAACAAGGGAAAGATCAATAATTTCCCCGCTGCAACCAGCAAAATAGGGGGAAACTGACCTTTAATAGACACTCCCACCAAGGCACCGCCAATCACGACCAAAGCCGTAGGCGCGGCTCCCGCTGCCAAAAACTCAAGACCTTGTTGGGCAAAACTTGGCACTGGCAAATTAAATAAGGAAAATACCAAGCCTGCACATAAAGCAATCAGTAAAGGGTTACTAACAATGCGCTTGCTAACCACTCGCCATAAACTCACCGTATGCGTTTGAGAACGCATCTGCTCTCTACCTAACATTGTCTCAATAAATATCAGGCACACAGGCAACAGCACTATGTTTTCAACCATGATTGCCATCACAAAAGCCTGTGTCATTGGCTCATCAAAAAACTGCAGTAATACCGGAAAACCGATAAAAGCACTGTTTGACATGGTCGCTCCGACACCCATTACGCCACTGCGAATCCAGTTCTGACGCAACATTTTTGCGGCAATCAAGACCGTGATAAAAAAGGCACCGATACCGCCTAAGGCATACACCAACATATAGCTTGGATGAAACACCTCCTGTATATCCATCACCGACAAGTTGACAAAAATCAGGGCAGGCAATGCCAGATAAAGTACAAAACGGCTTAAACCAGATAGCGCCTCACTGGCGATTAAACCAAAGCGAACCGCCAAAAAACCAATAAAAATCAATAAAAAAATCGGCGCCGTTATCTCTAACACCACTTCCATAACAACCCGCCTCAATGATTAGAAAAAAATTCGCTTAGATTAAAAATGGCCATTAACATTTAAAATACGTATCTCAGGATTCATTTTTGATATAGTCTCTTAAAAGTATAAAATTTGAGGGTTCTATGGAAGCATCCATTCCAAACTTAAGACACCTCCGCGTGTTTTTGGCAGTGACTGAACTAAAGAGCATCACGCGCGCCTCAGACAGTATCTTTCTGTCACAACCAGCAATTACTCAGGCCATTGCTAAATTAGAATCCTCCCTCGGTACCTTACTGTTTGAGCGTCATTCTGACGGCATGTACCCAACCGCCTCAGGAGAAATTTGGCAAAAACGTGTTAGCCGGGCCATTAATCACATTCATACGGCCACCCAAGACATAGTTAAAGATAACAAAGACACGGCTCCCAAAAACCTAGTCACTCTCATCAGTACCACGCAGTTACGTGCTTTAGTGGCTGTCAGTGAAGCGCAAAACTTCAGTATTGCAAGTCGTAATTTGGCGGTCTCTCAATCTTCCGTACATCGTGCCGCAAGAGACCTAGAACGCTTACTTGGTGTGACGCTTTTTGAAAAAAACAGTCTCGGCACCAGCGCAACTAAAGCCGCACAAGCCTTAGCCAAAGCCACCAAATTAGCCTTCAGCGAATTGCGCCAAGGCATACACGAAATCAACGCCTTACAATATAAAGACGTTAGTACCATTACCATCGGCAGCATGCCATTGGCACGTATGACCATTTTACCCAAGTCGATTTTACGTTTTAATGAACGACACCCAGATGTCAATATCAAAGTGACTGAAGGGCCTTATAGCGACTTACTTCACCATTTACGACAAGGTGATATTGATATAATTTTGGGAGCCTTACGCTATCCAACGCCAGCCGATGATGTGATTCAAGAAGAGCTTTGGTCACCGCCTTTGTCCATTATTGCCCGTAAAGATCACCCTTTACTTCAACATGACCAGATCGACGCCCAACAATTAACTCAATACTCCTGGGTCGTACCCACGGAGGGCACACCGACTCGACAAGCCTTTGAAGATATTTTTGCTGATGCCAAGATTCCTTTGCCGGCACGCTTAGTCGAGTCCAGTTCTCAAATTTTAATCCGTGAATTATTGTTGGAAAGTGATCGCCTAACCCTAATGTCTGCGCATCAAGTTGAGCGCGAAATTAATATTGAATTACTAACTGTCATCCCTTTTCCATTAGAACATACGCGTCGCCCAATCGGCCTATGTGTCCGAAAAAGCTGGCTTCCAACCCTAACACAGTCACATTTTTTAAGCCTACTAAGGGAGATCTCTGAGCAATTACGTTGAGTCTTTTGTATTTAGCATTGCAAAAAACGAATATCATAAGCGCTTTATGGATTACCCCTTATAAAAGTCCAGTGCTAGATTGTCTAGCAAAACAATAAACCTTCTTCCCATTAGGAGTTAACCAATGAGAATTTGTATTGCAGGTGCCTCAGGCGCTTTTGGTATGAAACACATGGACGCCATCGCAGCGATTGAAGGCGCAGAAGTCACTTCCGTTGTGGGAACTAAAATCGATACCATCAAAGCGTTCGCTGAAGAGCGTGGTGTGGCGCACTTCACTACCGACCTTGCCGAAAGCCTCGCACGTGATGATGTGGACGCTGTCATTCTTGCTACACCTACCCAAATGCATGCAGCGCAAACCATTCAATGCCTTGAAGCAGGCAAACATGTGATGTCTGAAATCCCCATGGCAGACAATATTGAAGACGCGCGTAAAGTCGTTGAAGTGAAAAACAAAACAGGGTTAGTAGCCATGGCTGGTCATACCCGTCGCTTTAACCCATCACATCAGTGGATTTATAATAAGGTACAAGCAGGTGAACTCAAGATCCAACAAATGGATGTTCAGACCTACTTTTTCCGCCGCTCCAACAAAAATGCCTTAGGCAAACCTCGTTCTTGGACAGATCATTTGCTATGGCATCATGCTTGTCATACCGTGGACTTGTTCCAATATCAAACAGGCGAGACAGCTACTAAAGTACAAGCCATGCAAGGTCCAATTCATCCTGAATTAGGCATTGCCATGGACATGAGCATTGGTATGAAGGTAGCAAATGGGGCCATTTGTACTTTGTCATTATCATTCAATAATGATGGTCCATTTGGCACCTTCTTCCGTTACATTTGTGATAATGGCACCTATCTTGCGCGTTATGACGATTTATATGACGGCAATGACAATAAGATTGATCTAAGTGGCGTGGCCGTATCCAACAATGGCATTGAATTACAAGATCGTGAATTCATTGCTGCTATTCAAGAAGGTCGTGCACCAAATGCCTGTGTAACCCAAGCCATTGATGCTATGGAAACTTTGCACAAATTAGAGCAATGTCTGGACGACTAATTTGGGGAAGTTCAAATAAGCCCCTTTTAACCAACAGGAAGCCCATGGCTTCCTGTTTTTGTTATTGTTTCATTAACGAGTAACAAGGACATCTTATGTCAAAACATCCACACCTATCCGACCCAAGTATTGGCCTTGGCTGTATGAACTTATCTCATGCTTATGGCTCTCCCGTTCCTCATGAAGAAGCAGTAAAAGCATTACAAGCAGCATTTGATATGGGCTATCGTCATTTTGATACGGCAACGCTATATGGTGGAGGAAAAAACGAACTTTTAGTCGGTGAGGCCTTAAAGGATCATCGTCAAGAATTCTTTCTGGCCAGCAAGTGCGGTATGGCCATGGTAGATGGAAAAAAAACCATTAACGGCCGCCCTGAAAATCTTCGCCAACAATGTGAAGACAGCTTGCAGCGTCTACAAACTGACTACATAGACCTTTACTATTTGCATCGTCTGGACCCAGATGTTGCCATAGAAGAAAGTGTGGGAACACTGGGTGATCTGGTTAAAGAAGGCAAAATTGGCGCCGTCGGCTTATCTGAAGTGTCCGCTGACACAGTAAAGAAAGCACACAGCGAATTTCCCATTACCGCCTTACAGTCTGAATACTCCTTGTGGACACGAAATCCTGAAATCGCGGCGTTAGATGCTTGCAAAGCGTTAGACATCAACCTCGTCGCATTTAGCCCATTGGCGCGCGGTTTTCTAGCAGGCTCTTTGATGGATGCCTCCAAATTAGAAGCAAAGGACATTCGTAACAATATGCCCCGTTTTCAGGCAGATCACTATAAACACAATTTAGCATTACTGGATAATTATCTTTCTTTAGCAAAAGACATAGGCTGTACACCAGCACAGTTGGCATTGGCTTGGCTAAAAGGAAAAGGCAACCATGTTGTCCCCATTCCAGGTACTCGTTCGATACAGCACATGGAAGACAATCTAGCTGCAGGACAGTTAACATTGGATCAACAGCAAATGAGCTTACTGAATGAGATGATCAATCAAAAAAATGTATCAGGCCCTCGCTACAATGCGGCTCAACAGAAAGAAATAGATACTGAAGAATTTTAATCCATCGCCCTGCTCAGTTGCTTATACAAAGAAACTGAGCAAGCTCTTTCCCTCAACTAAATAATAAAAAAAAATCAACTAGTTGAAAAAAATCTGGCATTTTTTTACCCATTTTTTGATTATTTATACATTTCTCTACCTAGCATTTCATTCCCTTACGATTTTAGTACGCGAACATCATATAAATTTTAATTCTGAAAATTTATAGTTTTTTTCAATATGTAGGAATAAACTGACAAACATGTAGTGAAAACTTCATGCAAATATTTCTATTTTTTAGAACATTCGTGTAACGGATTCGGTAGTAAGGATTATTATGTTCTTTAGCAAAGCCAAAAATGAAAAGTTATCGGCAGAGAAAGATGCATTCTCTGAGAATGTGGCCTTTATTTCAGCAATGAACAAATTCTGCGCCACCATCAGTTTTTTTCCTGACGGTACGATTATCGAAGCCAACCAACACTTCCTTAATGCGGTCGGTTATAATCTGGAAGAAGTCAAAGGACAAAAGCATAAGATTTTTTGTCCTGAAGAGGTGGCAAACAGTGTTGAGTATCAGAACTTCTGGCCACAACTTGCCTCCGGAAAATGCCAACAAGGCACCTTTCTCCGCCGTAAAAAAAACGGTGACGACCTTTGGATTGAGGCGACATACTTTCCCATCGAACAAGATGGCAAAATCGTGAAAGTGGTTAAAATTGCCTCCGATATTACCGCAGCAAAACATGAAGCCGACAGCCATAAAGCTGTATACAATGCCATTGACCGTTCCAATGCAACAATTGAATTTGAACCCGACGGGACCATCATTACTGCCAATGATAACTTTTTAAAAACCATGGGGATCAATGCCGTCACAGACATTGAGGGCACACACCACAAACAATTCTGTAAAGAAGAGTTTTATCAGCAACACCCAAACTTCTGGCAAGAATTGGCCAGTGGCGATTTCAAATGCGGTCGCTTTGAGCGCGTCAATAAACAAGGTGAAACAATTTGGTTAGAAGCGACTTATAATCCTATTTTTGATGACAATGGTAAGGTCATCAAGGTATTAAAAGTCGCTGCTAACATTACAGATCAAATTAACCAACAATTGGCGATTCAACATGCTGCCGAAGTAGCGCATTCTACCTCAGTAGAAACCGCACAAGTATCAGAAAATGGTGCACATATTTTACAACGCACAGTGGAAGCCTCGAACCAGATAGTTAGTGATATTGATGCTTCAACAAAACTGATCGAAAGCCTGAGCCATCAATCCGAGGAAATCACTAAGATAGTTAACACCATTGGTTCCATTGCAGATCAAACCAACCTATTGGCTCTAAACGCTGCGATTGAGGCTGCTCGCGCTGGCGAACATGGCCGAGGCTTTGCGGTGGTTGCCGATGAAGTTCGCACCTTAGCGGCAAGCACTAGTACCTCTACAGTAGAAATCGAAACTATGGTCGCGCAGAACAGCGACTTAACTCGTCAAGCCAAAGCCAGTATGAGTAAAGTTAGTGAACGTTCAGGAGAGAGCGCACAACTGGTGGAAGAGGCGGCGGGCATTATCCAAGAAATCCTAGCAGGAGCAGAACACGTAGCAGGAACAGTGAATAAACTACTTGATGGAAACAAAAACTAAATTAGCCAGACTAAACGAAAAACACCATCACACTAATGTTGTGATGGTGTGTTAACTTTGAAAGCGAATCACACTTTTTATGTGCTTGGCATCTCGTGCTCAAGCAATAATACCCCTGCCCCAGTATTGGAAATAGGTGCATGATAATTTCGATGCAATTCGGTCACTTTTCCTCTTAATACGCCACGCATCGCAATCCACATATTGAGTTCAACGGTCTGCGCACCACCAATTTTAACCAAATCGAGATTAGAATATGTGGTCAGCTCTTCAGGCGTATCCACAAGCTTATCCATACACTCAATATCAAACTCTCTATTCAAGGTACCAGCCGCCTCACCATCTAATTGATGAGATAAACCACCCGTGCCAAAAATAGCGACCTTCATATCCGAATCAAAAGACTCAATGGCCTTACCAATTGCTTGTCCTAAAGCATAACAACGCTTAGGTTGTGGCATTGGGTGTTGCTCACAATTGATACAAACCGGAATCACTTTCACATGACCATATTCATTACCTGGCCACATCAAACTAAGAGGCACAGTTAGACCGTGATCAACCTTCATTTCTTGACAAATAGTCATATCAAAACCATCTTCCACTAGACTATTGGCGATATGCCAAGACAACTCAGACTCCCCCGTTACTGGAGGAATGGTCGCTATACCCCAGCCTTCATCTGAATTGTGGTATTCATCCGCCACGCCAATCGCAAAGGTAGGCTTTTTATCAATAAAAAACTCCAAACCGTGATCATTATAGAAAAGTACAATCACATCAGGCTTTTTCTCATTTAGCCACTTACGCACGGGTGGATAACCATCAAAGAAAGGCTTCCAATAAGGTGTTTCTTCCGCTTTATTTGCCATTGCATTGGCAATCGCAGGAATATGAGAGGTTGTTACTGCACCAATAATATTCGCCATTATGCTTCTCCTGAACCACGTTTCACCAACATGGCTTTGAATTCATCAACACTCATTCCCGTTTGAATGGCACCAATATCTTGCATGTTAAGTTTTAGCAGACCGGCAAACTTAGCCACATAATAAATACTGCCACCTTGCTGTAAGAGTCCAATGATGTCTCGCTCATGAATGGCTTTAATCTGTGCTTCTGTTAAGCCAAATTTGGCACAATAAGCATCTGGGTCTTTATTGAACTCGTCACGGGCCGATTGCTCATTAAACGAGTAACACATTTTGTTCAACCCATAGCCTTTCTTTGCCATCTTACCGTCAAACAGATACGTACCTGGGATTTCTTGCGTGTCATTTGCTGCCATAGTCAGCCTCTCTTTATTCTTGTTACGCTTATATTTGCTTAGTCTTGCCAATACAAGCGCATTGGATTATCAACCAGCAAAGCTTGTTGCAACTCTTTTGTAGGTGCGATCTGAGGAATCACATCCACTAGAAGACCATCGTCTGGAACGTGTGTTTTCATATTAGGATGTGGCCAATCCGTTCCCCACAATACACGCTCAGGAAAGGTTTCGACTAAACGATGAGCAAAAGGCACCACATCGCTATAATCCGGTGCTTGCAAGGTCAAACGCTCTGGACAGCTGACCTTACACCATACATTTTCGTTGTCCGCCATGAAATCAATAAAACGTTGGAAGTCAGGATGATCTACCCCTTTCTCGACATCAGGGCGTCCCATATGATCGACCACAATCGTGGTATTGAGCGCTTTTAAAAACGGAATCAAATCTTCAAGATCAGGCGCTTCGAAATACACCACAATGTGCCAACCGAATGAACGTATTTTATCAGCGATGGAAAAGAATACTTCCCGAGGAGTACTATCCACTAAGCGTTTAACAAAATTAAAACGTACCCCTCGCACTCCCGCTGCGTGCATTTTTTCCAGTTCTTCGTGAGTGATTGAATCGTCAACAAAAGCAACGCCTCGTGCCAACTCTCCCGCCGTATCCAAAGCATCCAACAAAGCGGAATTATCGGTACTATGGCAAGATGCCTGTACAATCACATTGCGTGAGAAACCAAGATGATCGCGTAAGGCAAACAATTGGTCTTTTGATGCATCACAAGGTGTGTATTTACGTTTTGGATGATAAGGAAATTTCTCGGCTGGGCCGAACACATGACAGTGCGCATCTACCGCTCCAGCAGGCGCTTGGTATTTGGGCTTGCTTGGGTTTGGATGAAATGGAAGATAATCTTTGTCCATCATAATTCAGTTGCCTTATTGTACTTGTTCAATAATTTGTCTTGCTCATTTTCAAGACCCAGCCTTTTAGGCAGACTTGTTATTAGCGTGAGCAAACACCTGACCATCAAAGAGTTTTCTGGCAGTACGTAAAATCGCCGCCGTCTGCAACTCCCCTTGGGCGTTTTTATCTAAAATCACTGTCATGGCACCAATCGGATGCTCAACGTCTAGGGACAATTGCTCACCGTCAGTGTAATGCGCCACTTCATTTGCTGGAGAACCGGGCAAAATAGCTGCCGTGGCCACACTAACGGCTCCCAAAACGCCAATCGACGCATGACAACGATGAGGAATAAAGGTTCGCGTTGAAATAGCACCGCCATGCATTGGCTTACTGACCATGGTCATTTTGGGAACCGACTTGTCTTTCACGTCGCCTAAATTCATACGCGGACCAAGCTGCAAGCGAATGGATTCCAGCTTAGCTTTTAATGCCTCGTTGGCTTCCAGCTCTTCTCTGGATTCCGTACCTTGAATCCCCATGTCAGCGGCTTTTAACACCACCACTGGCATACCGTTATCGATGCAAGTTACTGATACGCCATCTACTTCATCGACCACATTGCCAGTTGGCAATAAAGCACCACAAGTGGAACCAGCAGTGTCTTGAAAGACAATAGGCACAGGCGCTGAATAACCAGGAACCCCATCGATACGAGCATCCCCTTCGTACTGCACTTGTCCCTCTTTTACTTGCACGCGAGCAACTGCCACTTGTTGTGTATTTTCCATGAAAATACGTACTGAGGTTTCACCCTCTTGAGCTTTCACTAAGCCACGTTCAATGGCAAAAGGTCCAACACCGGCCAAAATATTGCCGCAATTTTGTGCATCAGTCACTACGGCTTGATCAACAAAGACTTGCAAAAACAAGTATTCCACATCCGCATCATCGCGCTGAGCTTTTTTCACAATCGCAACTTTAGAAGCCAGAGGGTCAGCACCGCCAATGCCATCAATTTGCCTGTCATCGGGAGACCCCATCAAACGC
The DNA here is from genome assembly GCF_056161265.1 of Marinomonas sp. ABL3_031. NCBI lineage: Bacteria > Pseudomonadati > Pseudomonadota > Gammaproteobacteria > Oceanospirillales > Oceanospirillaceae > Marinomonas > Marinomonas sp. ABL3_031. The sequence goes on along the minus strand of NZ_JBSWYU010000004.1, from coordinate 58,907 downwards.
AATAAGAGCGCATCTCTCTCAGCTAAGTCACTGGGCAGGTCTGTAGCGAGAAAATATGCCCCCTTAGAGGTACCGCCTCGCATCCACATGCAAGCCATACCTTGACTAGACATACTTAAGCCCTTTCTCTTTCAATCGAGGGCGCATATTGTAAATATCTAAACCCAGCTCACCATTTGCCATACGTACTCGTTTGGCTTCTTCATTGGCCATTCGAGCGCGCGCCAGCTCCAAAACTTCTGCCGCTTTTTCACGACGAACCACGACAACTCCATCATCATCCGCGACGATCACGTCTCCTGCGTGCACGGTTTCATCCGCGCAAACAATCGACACATTGACTGAACCTAGGGTTTCTTTAATAGTGCCTTCAGAGAAAATGGCTTTTGACCAAACGGGAAAGTCCATTTGACGTAAATCTCGCGTATCACGTACGCCGCCATCAATGACCAAACCAACTACTCCGCGAGCCTGTGCCGAGGTAGCTAAAAGGTCACCAAAGAAACCATGATTAGAAGGTGATGTGGGTGCAAAAACCATAACATCACCCGCCTGACACTGTTCTATAGCGACATGCATCATCCAGTTATCACCCGCTGCACCAGAAATGGTAATAGCAGAACCCGCAATGGTTTTATCCATCTGAATCGGACGCATGTAGTGAGCCAACAGGCCAACTCGACCTTGTGACTCATGAATAGTCGCAACGCCGCATTCTGCCAAGCCATCAATCACGGCTTGATCGGCACGCTCAATATGTTGAACTACGATATTTTCTCGCATGATTAACCCCTTATGCTTTCAGACGGCTGAACACGCGACGCGCATTGCCTTCGAAAATTTCTTGTTTTTGTAATGGGCTCAGCGCCGTATTGTTATCAATATAGCGCTTAGTATCATCAAAATAATGACCCGTTTCTGGGTCGATACCACGAACAGCACCAATCATCTCAGAAGCAAATAAGATGTTCTTAGTTGGGATAATATCCAACAGTAAATCAATACCACGCTGATGATAAACACAAGTATCAAAGTAAATGTTATTCAACACACGCTCAGCCAAATCAAACCCTTTATCCTGAGCCAAACCACGGAAACGTCCCCAATGATAAGGCACTGCACCACCACCGTGGGGAATAATGATCTTCAAGTCAGGAAAGTCTTTGAACACATCCGACATCATCAATTGTTGGAAACCCGTAGTATCGGCGCCCAAGTAGTGTGACCCTGTTGTATGGAAACAATCATTACAGGCCGCAGAAACATGCACCATTGCAGGAATGTCGTACTCACACATTTTTTCATAGATAGGATAGAAACAACGATCCGCAAGGGACGCATCTTGCCAATGACCGCCGCTTGGATCAGGATTTAAATTAATACCAATAAAACCCATTTCTTCTACTGTACGGATAATTTCAGGAACCGACTTAGCTGGGTCAACACCAGGGGATTGTGGAAGTTGCGCAACTGGCGCAAAATTGTCAGGAAATAAATCGCAAACACGACGAATCAAGTCGTTTTGGTGTTCTGTCCAGTATTGGCTAGTGTATTCATTACCAATATGATGTCCCATCCAGCTAGCACGCGGAGAAAAAATCGTCAGATCGGTGCCGCGTTCTTGTTGAAGTCGTAACTGGTTATTGATGATGCTCTCACGAATTTCATCATCTGAGACGACAACCTTGCCTTTCTCGCCAACAAATGAAGGATCTTTAGCAACTTGTTGTTTTTGAATGTCTCGGTATTCGCCAACACCTGGCGGCGTTGTCGTATAGTGACCATGGCAATCTATAATCATGTTACAACTCTCTATTCTTATTAACAGTAACAAATGAGATACGATGTCTCTGATTTCATTTTTATATGAGAGAGTATTGATTTACGAGAGGTATTTGGCTATTTCAATTTAGCCAAAAGGGTATTACATTTTGAGATAACGTTTTTTATTTACCATAATCAGCCATAAAAAAAGCCGCAACAAGCGACTTTTTTAAAAAAGGCAAATCCCTTACTGCATCTGGCTTAACACGTATTCAGCAGAGCTAACTTTGTATTCACCAGGTTCGTCAAGCCATAACTCTTGTACTATACCATTACGAACTAACATGGCATAACGACGACTACGTATACCCATTTTTGCCGCCGAAATATCCAACTCTAAGCCCATAGCACAAGTAAATTCAGCCAAACCATCCGCGGCCATTACAAGGTTCTCAGCATTATTTGCTTGCCCCCAAGCATGCATCACAAACACATCATTCACGGACAAGCAGACCACTTCATCGATGCCTTTTTCTTTTAAAGCATCATAATGAACAACAAAACCTGGTAGGTGGCTGGCGCTGCAAGTCGGTGTAAAAGCCCCCGGAACAGCAAACATAAGAACCGTTTTTTCTGCAAAGAATTCGGTTACATCAACCGTCTCAGGACCTTCTTCTCCCATCACCTGAAATGTGCCATAAGGCAACATATCACCAACAAGAATCGACATTCTATTTATCTCCAGTGAGTTAGGTTGCGCTATAGTAACGCAACCTCTCTGCAAAACACCATCATACAATTTTAAATTGACCGAGCAATTCTTTTTGTCGCGTCGCTAATGAGGCCAAACCTTCACTGTCTCGAGCGCTGTTTTCAGCTCCTTGAGAAGCTTCTTCCGACATGCTAGAAATCTCAATAACATTATCACTGATTTCATGAGCAACAGCGGATTGCTGCTCCGCCGCTGTGGCAATTTGTGTACTCAGGTCACGAATTTCTGCCATATTTTTTTGCAATTCCGACAAAGAAGCGCCCACAGAACGTGATTCTTCCACACTGGAAGTCGCATTTTCACGACTTTCTTCCATACTGCTAACGGCCTTTTTAACACCTTGCTGTAACTGGCCAATTACATGTTGAATTTCTTCTGTAGAATTTTGGGTTCGGGTTGCCAGTGTTCGAACCTCGTCAGCCACCACAGCAAACCCTCGTCCCTGCTCACCCGCTCGTGCCGCTTCAATCGCTGCATTTAATGCCAATAAGTTGGTTTGTTCCGCAATGTCTTGGATAACATCCAAAATACTGTCGATGTTTTTCGAGTATTCATTTAACTGATTGACCACACCAGTGGAGTCTTCAATTTGCGCCAAAAGCTGCTCAACCTTACGAATATTCGCGTCCATCTGTGAACGATTCTGCCCCGCTCTTTGGTCAACGGATTGGATTTGATGCAAGATGAATTCAGAGCTCTTCGCCACTTGCTCAACTGTCGAGGCCATTTCAGACATGGATGAAGCGACTTCCGTCGTGCGCTCATTTTGCGCTCCCATTAAACGCTTAGACTCACCAGCGATATGAACATTACGGCTGGCCGATTCTGCTACCTCTGACGAAGATTGATCAATCTCCACCATCACTTTTTGCAATCTTTCCACTAAACCATTTACCCACAAAGACAGTTCACCGAACTCATCTTTGGTTTGTACTCGGCTACGTTGAGTGAAATCACCTTCGGAAATTAAACCCAAGACTCGCATTACCTCTTTCAATGGCGAACGTATACTTCGACTGACCCACAAAGCCACTAGCACAGCAATAGCGATAGAGATAACAAATACAATCACTATAATCATACGCGATACACTGGCTGTACTATTGGCCTCTTGTTTCGCTGCGGCCGCCATAGAGGCTGTTTCATCTAATAGAACCGCAACAGCTTCTTCTATGACCTTCATGCCATCAGACAATTGCTTCGCCAATTGTTCAGATTCCTGAGTTAGACGGGTGTTTTCAAAGTACTTGTTAATCACCCCATCTTCCGATTGCACACTCTTTTCAATTTCATCCAACAAGCCGTTGATGTTATCGTCATTTAAATAGGATTGTTTTTCACGCAGACTGGAAATCACCTTGTTCATGTCTTCACGCAAGCCTTGCATGCTAACAAGGTCGCGCAGATCAAAATAATCGTTTATTGACACTTGCAGGCTTTGCGCCTGGCTGACCATATAAGAAGCAGCAAATTTGACTTCAGAAGTATCACCATCTTCTTGTAGGAAGGCTAAATCTTCAGACGTAAAATTCACAGCGTCTTTTAAATCGAGTTTTTCATCAGGAATAGCGGCTTGAAGATCCAACATGCGCTTGTGATTAGAAAAAGCAATATCTGTGTTCTGCAAGAAAGCATTTACTTGTAAGGTGATGGTATCAAGAGCTTCTTGCATAACCGGTGAACCATCAAGTTCTGCCGCCAAATCCTTGGTTATTTGCTGATAATCAGCTTGCAAAGCTTCAAAACGCTGAGACAAAAGCGTTAACGCATCAGGCGATTTGCTTAGCAAATACTGCAAGACCGTTGCATTGGATAACGCCAAGTCATCCTTCAATTTATTACTATTATTAGTGATACTCGCAACTTTACCTGTCACCACATTTAATCTGTCTTCCACTTTGTTGGTACCAACAAAACCTGACGCGGCTATCATCAATAAGAGTAACAACAACACACCAAATCCAAGTAAAATTCTTTGTATCACGGATAACGACATAATTGTCCTCTAAATCATCTTTTTAATGGCATTTTTCGAATTCGAAGGAAAAAGTTTGACCGAATATTCAAAATCATAACACTTTCTTTACTGGCTTTAACAACATACACATGACAATTAATGGCTTTTTTGGGTACAAGAGTCCGAAAAATTGTCTTTAATTTCCTTCATCTTAATGATCTGTTAGATTTAATCTCTTTTAATCATAGTCAAATAATTACTTGCCATTATGGACCTTCCTCTTTACGAAAAGATTGCTAACCAAATAGAGCAACAAGTCCTCGAAGGGATTTTTTTGCCTGGTGTTAAGATTCCGTCGGTTCGTAAATCCAGTAAACAACTTGAAGTCAGTGTCGCCACGGTTTTACAAGCTTATAGCTTGCTGGAAGATCGCGGTGTCATTAAAGCTCGACCTCAAAAAGGCTACTTCGTCCAAGAAACCAGCCTAAAACCAGATCAAGCTTTGGCTTCACCTCTGCAGCAGACGGAAGAATCCATACAGGCTTTGTTGAATAAGCTATTGCATGTCTCTCAGGATGAAAATATCACCCAATTTGGCGCAGCCATTCCCAAAAGCCATTTCTTACCCATACGGCAATTGCAACGATCTGTTGGCCGTTTAATGCGCCTCGAACCGGAAATCTGTGCGGCTTATGAATTCACACCTGGGTCATTAAGCCTGCGCAGACAAATTGCCATTCGCATGCTCGACAGTGGCTGCCAGTTGCAACCTAACGACATCACCATCACTCTAGGCTGTCAAAATGCCCTAATGCTAGCTTTGCAGGCCGTCACCCAAGCAGGCGATACCATTGTCATTGAAAGTCCTGCCTACCACGGCGTGCTGCAAGCAATAGAAGTCCTTAAGCTCAACGCCATAGAAATTCCTTGTCATGAACTGAGTGGCATTGATTTAGACAAATTGACAGAAACGCAAAAACAATACGATATCAAAGCTTGCGTGGTCACACCGAACAATCAAAATCCAACAGGTGCGACCCTGAACCAACAAGCCCGGAAAACATTAATTAATTTGTCAGAAAAACTGGATTTCATCATCATCGAAGACGATGTATATGGGGAACTCAGTTATCAAGATAAACGAGAACGCTCTCTCAAGGCTGATGATATTTATGAACGTGTGATTTATACCAGTTCGTTTTCGAAAAGCATCGCGCCTGGCTTTCGTATTGGTTGGGTCATAGGAGGTCGTTTCCAAGCTCAAATAGAACATTTAGCCTATGTGCAATCTTTAGCCATCCCAACCTTAACACAAACAGCGATTGCTAATTTCTTGGAAAATGGTGCCTATGATCGCCACTTACGTAAAACCCGTGCGACTTATCAAGAGAACTTAACGCGTTGTCAGACACTCATTGCCGAACATTTTCCCAAAGACACAAGTACCTCTTCTCCCAGAGGAGGCTTTTTATTATGGGTCACATTGCCCAAACAAATTGACAGCATGCAGTTACACACCCAAGCCTTAGCAAAAAATATTGGCATCTTACCTGGCTTAGCATTCAGTCTAAGCGGTCAATACATACATCATTTTCGCTTAAATTATGCTCTAAATTGGGACTACAACACAGATATTGCACTAAAAGAGTTAGGTTTTTTATGCCAGCAACTTATGACGCAAAACTAGGTTCATATCCGCAAATAAATAGGGTAGGATCGACAATGAACGAGTAGTTAATCCGTATATAAGTAGAAGTTATGATTATAGATATACGCATGTTTAAATCCATCTGTACAGGCCGGACAAAAAGCGTACAATTCGCATTCTTTTTAAATACTCAGCCATTATGGCCGTTAACTTGAATATCTGAATGAAAAACTGGCTTTTTTTGTGATGGAATTTGTAGCACATCCGAGAGAACTTCCTTTAGACATTACCCTAATTGAAGATCAGCCTTTTCCAGCGATTTGCGAAAATCGCAATGGTTTTGTCGGTATCACTTACTTGAGTCATAACCCATTTACAAATGGTTGCTCAGTACAAATAACGCTTGAAGAAATTGACCCGAACTTTTGTGTCTCTGGGCGCATTGCGTCGTGCAGCAAAGAGGGAGAGGAATACCGCATCGCCATAGAGTTCCCCACCAAAGAAGAATGTTATTGTGTACGTATGATAGAACAGCTTTCTCAGATTGAACATTATCGACGTCAAGCCAAGAGCCAAGGTCGACGCCTAAACTACAATGAAGCCGCTGCCGAATGGATTCAGAAATTTGCCGCTAGCTTCCCTGCATTTACCGTCTAAAATTAGACTTTCATTTTCACAACAAATACTTTTCAAAACGAATCTCATTATGACAGCAACCCTTTCCCAAGGTGATCTTGAAATCATCACCGCACAACTTGGTCGTACTCCTAGTGGCATTAATGCTATCGCGCACTATTCACCCAAAGGTACGCCACAAGTATTAGAGATGGAAACTTGGGTATTTGACCAACCTTTTCCAACCTTGTACTGGTTATCTAGCAAAGCCATCGACAAGGCGCTGGCTAAGATCGAAAGCCAAGGGGTAGTAAAAACATTAGAACAACGCATCAAAGAAGACCCAGAATTACGCCAAGCACATCATGCATCACATCAAGATTATGTGAATAAACGCTGGCAAGTAATGAGCGATGAGCACAAGAGCATCATCGAAGAGAAGGGGTTCAAGCCACTATTCGAAAAATTGGGAATCGGCGGCATTGCGAATTGGGATCAAGTACGTTGTTTACACATGCATTATGCACATCATTTAGTTGGTGATAATGTGATTGGCCGCATTTTGGACGAAGAATACAAGATTCGCCAAGTGGCAGACGCGGAATAATGTCGCTAACAAACAAAAAAGAGGCTCTGCTGTTTCCAGCAAAGCCCCTTTTTTAGTGAATCAAATTACTGTGCCGCAGCGACTTGCAGTTTCTTTTTCAGTTCTTCAGGGGTTTTCACCGTAGGTAAAATAACACGGATACGATTGAACGCATTTTTCGCCACTTCGGCACGCTGCGCATAAGTCGTTAACGCGCCACCCGTCCAACCAGCAAGTTTGACCATCTCATTTTTAAAGTTATTTCCTGCCACTCCGTGACCACCTAACTCCATAAGTGCATCTTCAATTAACAAGTAGCTAGGACGTTCCCCGCCGAACTTCATAAAATCATCCTGTTGCACTTCAGCAAACTGCTTTGACATCACTCCAACCTTCATTTGTACTTACGATACATTTAAATTAGCCAGAATTATAAATTGGCACAAGTCAACTCGTGTAGCAAAACGTAAATCTTTACTATGAATTAGTACGAGTTCGGTCAACCGCTTTCTGCCACCCCGAGTAAAGTGCATTACTAGAGACTTTATCCATTTTCGGTTGAAAAAGTTTATCAGCCACCCATAAGTCCGCAATATCCTCTAAGGAATGATACATTCCCACTTTAAGACCTGCTAAGAAAGCCACCCCAAGAGCCGTTGTTTCCGTCACTTTGGGTCGTTCAACTTTAACCTCTAACAAATCGCTCAAAAACTGCACCATAATGTCGTTCACAACCATACCGCCGTCGACGCGCAAGGTGCGAAACTTCGCGCCATCTTGTGCCATGGCCTCAACAAGATCTCGTGTCTGGTAACAAACCGAGCGCAAGCCTGCGCTAACAATGTCTTCAACACTGGTATCGCGAGTCAAACCAATCATAGCGCCACGGGCATCTGGATCCCAATAAGGCGCACCCAGCCCAGTAAAAGCAGGCACCAGATAAACCGAGTCGGCATTCAAGGCTTTTTGCGCCAAACCTTGCGTCTCTTTGGCATCGCCGAAGAGTTTAAGGCCATCACGCAGCCATTGAATTGCCGCACCAGCAACAAAGATGCTGCCCTCTAACGCATAGGTCACTTTTCCATCGAGACGATAACCCACTGTGGTCAGCAATTTATTCTCTGACTGTAATGCTTTGTCCCCTGTGTTCAAAATCATAAAGCAACCCGTTCCATAAGTGCTTTTCACCATACCGGGTACAAAACAAGCTTGTCCCACTAAAGCCGCTTGCTGATCCCCGGCGATACCATTTACTGGAATCTCAGCACCAAGCCAAGACGCATCAATCACACCAAAATCAGCGCTGCAATCCATGACTTCAGGAAACAACACATCGCCAATTTCAAACAGCTCAATTAATTCTTGATCCCACTCTTGTTGATGAATATTAAACGCCATGGTTCGCGCAGCATTAGTCGCATCCGTTTTATGAGATTGTCCTTTGGTTAGCTGCCACAATAAATAACTGTCCACTGTACCGAAAGCCAATTCACCCGCTTGTGCCTTCTGCTTAGCCCCTTCCACATTTTCCAATATCCAACGGATTTTGGTGGCTGAAAAATAAGAGTCGATCAATAAGCCCGTTTTGTCTTGTACCTTTTGCGCCCAACCCTGTTCTACCAAAGATTGACAATAAGCACTGGTGCGACGATCTTGCCACACAATCGCATTGTAAACTGGCTTGCCTGTTTTGATATCCCACAATAGGGTGGTTTCGCGTTGGTTGGTAATACCTACGCTGATAATATCTTGAGCTGAAATAGCGCTTTCATTAAGCACAGTTTGGCACACTGACAATGTCGAAGACCAAATGTCATCGGGGTTATGCTCTACCCAGCCGTCATTGGGAAAGATTTGCGGGAACTCTTGCTGCGACTGAGCGATGCGGTTTCCGCTTTCATCGAATATAATAGCGCGTGAACTTGTCGTACCTTGGTCAATAGCAAGAATATAGTGGGCCATGATGCATTCTCTTTGAGTTCGTAGTCACTTTAACGAGCGACTTATTTGTTGTTTTGTTTTTTGAACATTAATATTCAAATTCGAATATTCTATATTAAAAACCAATGGGGACGCCTTTAGCAAGGGTTACCTTTTGAGGAGTTGAAAACGCTATGGGGCAGCTTTCTCGCCAAGACAAAATCGTCGCTTTAGTTAAAGAACAGGGTTATATCTCTATTGAAGAACTGGCCAGTCAATTTGCCGTGACACCACAAACCATACGTCGCGATATTAATGAATTAGCCAAAGCCGGTCAGCTTCGCCGTCACCATGGCGGCGCCAGCTTCGAATCCAGCACCACCAATGTGGCCTACGCTACACGGCAAATTCTGCAGCACGAAGCGAAAGAACAAATAGCCAAACACATTGCAGCCGAAATACCCAACAATGCCTCCTTGTTCATCAATATCGGCACCACCACCGAAACCGTAGCACGCGCCCTGTTAAATCACCAAGGCTTGCAAGTCATCACTAACAACTTGAACGTTGCCACGATTTTGAGTAGCAAGGAAGACTTTAATGTCATCATAGCTGGCGGCACAGTGCGTTCCCGTGATGGCGGTGTCATGGGAGAAGCGACCATAGACTTCATCAATCAATTCCGAGTGGATTATGGCATAGTCGGCATCAGTGGCATTGACCCTTTGGATGGCTCGTTACTGGATTACGATTATCAAGAAGTGCGAGTCGCACAAAGCATTATTTCCAATTCCAGAAATGTGTTCTTGGCCGCCGACAGCGCCAAGTTTGGTCGCAATGCAGTAGTGCGTTTAGGCAATATCACGCAAGTCGATCGCTTATTTACCGATGCACAACCACCAAAAGCGATTCTCAAGCTAATGAAAGAACACAAAGTTCGATTGGAACTTTGCCCTGCTAAACACTAGTGTGACCACTAGCGGAATACCCCGCCCCCTTTATTGGTTTACTTTATGCCTCTATGAAGAGGCATGCAGTCATGAAAACTTCACATTCATACCCTTGATATCCCCACCTAACAGGTTTACTATCGAAAACAAATGTTCGTTTTCGAACATAATTAATTTTCGATTTTGAGGCTCAGTATGATTCGAACACATTTTGATCTCTTCGTTGTAGGCGGTGGCATTAACGGAACCGGCATCGCAGCTGATGCGGCTGGCCGTAGCTTAAAAGTTGGGTTATGCGAAATGGGTGACCTTGCAAACGCCACCTCTTCATCAAGCAGTAAGCTAATACATGGCGGCTTACGCTACCTAGAGCATTATGAATTTCGTCTGGTTAAAGAAGCCTTAAATGAGCGTGAAGTACTACTGAAAGTCGCGCCACATTTGGTCACTCCAATGCGTTTTCAGATGCCACACCGTCCGCACTTGCGACCAGCATGGTTGATTCGTATCGGTATGTTCCTGTACGACACCTTAGGAAAACGCGAAACACTTCCAGGCTCCAAGCGCATTAAATACGGCACTGATAGCCCACTAAAGGATGACATTTCACAAGGGTTTGAATACTCAGACTGTTGGGTCGACGATGCTCGCCTCGTTGTGACCAACGCATTGAGCGCTCAACAAAATGGAGCTGCAATTTATGCGCGCACTCGCTGTACTTCTGCCAAACGCATTGATGGCAAGTGGCACATCCATTTGGAGGACTTACTCAGTAAAGAAACCTTTGAAGTAACTGCTGATGGCTTAGTCAATGCAGCAGGACCTTGGGTATCCTCCTTCATTGAAAGCAAGGTGGAACGCAAAGCTCCTTATGGTATTCGTATGATCAAGGGCAGCCATATAGTCGTACCTAAGCTCTACCAACACACTAATGCTTTTATCATGCAGAACACGGATAAGCGCATTGTGTTCGCTATTCCATACCGTGAAGACTACACACTGCTTGGCACCACGGACGTTGAATACAAAGGCGATCCTAAACAAGTAGCCATCTCGGAAGAAGAAACCAACTACATACTGCAGGTGGCCAACGATCACTTCAAACAAAGCTTAACACCAAAAGACGTGGTGTGGAGCTACTCAGGTGTGCGTCCGTTATTAGAGGACGAATCTTCCGATCCTTCTGCAGTAACCCGTGATTACACATTGCATCTTGATGATGATTTGGGTGCGCCATTGCTGAGTATCTTCGGCGGTAAAATCACCACTTATCGTAAACTGGCCTTGTCAGCGATGAAAAAACTAGCCCCTTTCTACCTGCAAATGGGCAAGGAATGGACACACAGCAAACCGCTTCCAGGCGGTGAGTTGGGGATGTCATTGGACGCTTATGCAATGCAGCTACAACAGGATTATCCTTTTATTAGCACACATTTAGCGCAGCGATTCGCTAACAGTTATGGCAGTCGCACGCAATTGATTCTCAGCAACCTAGATTCCGTTGCGGCATTGGGCAAAGATTTCGGTAACGAGTTGTATCAAGCTGAAGTGGATTATCTGATTAAACAAGAATGGGCTCGTAGCGCAGAAGACATTCTATGGCGCCGAACCAAACTGGGTTTGGAATTCACTGATGGCCAAGTCACGACTCTAGAAGAGTACGTTCAATCTAAGCATTAATCCGCGACGTCTTCTGTACCTTTGCCCACCTAATCGGTTGTTTAGGTGGGCTTTTTTTGCTTTACTAGCGGCCTCTTTATTTCTTTATCGCTAAGCATGGAAACTCGCCATATGGATCTCACCTTATTCGACCTATCAATTTGGATCTATATGGCTTTGTTTGCGACTGCCTTTATTGCAGGTCTTATTGATGCCATTGCAGGTGGTGGTGGTTTGATCACTTTGCCGGTTTTATTAGCCGCTGGACTATCTCCCGCTCAAGCACTTGCCACCAACAAGCTGCAAGGTTGTGCTGGTACGTTATCCGCTTCTTATCACTTTATTAAGAAAGGTCAGGTGGATCTGAAACAGATGCTACCCGCCATCTTAATGACAGCCATCGGTGCCATGTTAGGCACTTTATTGGTTGCTTACCTAGACAACAGCTTGCTGCTCAAAGCTGTGCCCATTATCTTAATCGCCGTCGCGGTTTTCTTTTTCTTCTTACCCAAAGTTCAGCCTTATCTAGCCAGTAAATTTTCTCTAAGCCATTTACAATTTGCCATTATTATTGGCACCAGCATAGGTTTTTATGACGGCTTGATTGGCCCCGGAACAGGCGCTTTTTTCTCTACTGCTTATCTGTGCTTAATGGGCCTAACCCTCGTATCGGCGACGGCCCATACCAAAATTCTTAATGCCACCAGCAATGTATCCTCTTTGCTGGTATTTGCTTTCAGTGGTCATATTATGTGGACACTGGGCCTTGTGATGGGCATTGGGCAATGGCTGGGAGCTCAAATTGGTTCACGCTTAGTGATTACCAAAGGCGCTAAACTGATTCGTCCAATGGTCATCATTATGTGTTTGGCCATCTCCATTAAATTACTCTTTAGCCAATAGCCGACAAATCTTCCGGTTTGGTTAAAGTATCTTCTGGCGAGTAGCGATAGCACTCCGCCACCAGCCAAGTCAGTAATTGTTGGACAGGCTCTCTTTGATACTGTGCTTCTGGACACGCAAAAACATAGGCGTGTTTTTCATCCAACACATAGTCAAAAGGCTTCACTAATCGGCCATGCTGAATATCGTCCATCACCAATGGCGTTCTGCCTAAGGCGACGCCCTGCCCCGCAATCGCCGCTTGCACAGCAAGGTCACCACGGTTAAAGCTGATACCACGGGATGGTTTCACCCCTTTGGCATTGGCCAATTGCAACCATCTTTCCCATTCCGCATAAGGACTTGAAAAGCGCCATTCCGAATCGTCATTGAGTAAGGGCACACTGGCTAATTGGTCGACATGCGTTAAGCCTCGTTGTTGCAAAAAAGCGGGACTGCAAACAGGGAAAACCTGATCCTTCATCAATGGCACTAAGTGACTTTTAGCCTTATGCACGTGGCTGTGAACGATGGCCACATCGATTTGATCGCGCTGAAAACTGACTTCCCTATCATTGGCTTGGATACGTAATTGCAAATCTGGGTAGGTTTCTTGCAGACTACCAAGGCGAGGGATTAACCATTTGGTGGCAAAAGACGGCATCACCGAAACTGATAAGATATTGGAGCTTTCCTCTTGCTGTAAATCACTGATTAAGCCACTGATTTCATTGAAACTGTGATTTAATTGTACCGCCAATCGTGCTCCTGCCACCGTCAATTCCAAGCGCTTGTGATGACGGGTAAACAAGCTAAATTTTAAACGCTCTTCTAACTGACGGATTTGTTGACTCACAGCACCTTGAGTTAAATGCAACTCTTGTGCGGCTTTAGTAAAACTCAAGTGACGGGCTGCTACAGAAAAAGTATTTAACCCTGTCAAAGGAATCGACTTCATAACACACTGCCTAGAACGAAAAATAAAAAGTGTAGCAAAAATCAGCCATTTCTTGCATTAATATAGCTAATGCAAAAGCCTAAATTTTATCGTTTGTCAGCTCACTGAGTTTGTCTAAAATTAGCAACATAACTTTAGATTCACCAATAATCTAAAGTGTGCTTTCGTACAGCCCTAACTGTACGATCCCTAAGGCAAGTTCCCACAGTCTTGTCTTAGGCGAATATCACCATTCCCACAGGATGTTGCTATTCAAGCTGCTAGTTACTTTTATTTAAGCTGGACACTTGTCCGGCTTTTTTTATGGCTTTTCCTTACTACTCGCCTTTTTATTATCACGTCTTCAAGCACAAAAAAAGCGATGACAGAATCATCGCTTTCTAATCAACCTAATACCAGTAAGCTTATTAAGCTGCTTGATTTTCTAATAGCTGAGCTTTTGAAAACTCGCCTTGCGCAAGTTTTTCCATCAAGCGTACCACTTGGCAGCTGTAACCGTATTCATTGTCGTACCAAACGTACAATGTTGCTTGGTTTCCACGCACTTTAGTGGATAAAGAGTCTAGGATACCCGCTTGCTGAGAACCGATGAAATCGGAACTCACCGCATCGGCTTCTTCACTGTAGCCAATCTGACCTGCCAACTCGGCACTGCCTGCAGCAGCTTTTAATAGCGCATTAATTTCTTCAACGGATGTCTCAGCTTTTAGGTTCAAGCTCAAGACAGCAATGGATACATTGATTACCGGAACACGGATCGCGCTACCGCTTAATTTCCCTTCTAATGATGGAATGGCTTTTGATACCGCTTTCGCCGCGCCGGTTTCTGTCATTACCATGTTCATGCCTGCAGCACGACCACGGCGGTCGCCTTTATGAATGTTATCAATCAAGTTCTGATCGTTGGTATAGGCATGCACTGTCTCAACATGACCAGATTCAATGCCAAACTTGTCTTCTAATACGGATAAAATAGGCGTGATGGCATTGGTCGTACAAGACGCTGCAGAAACAATCTTGTCTTCTGCCCTTAAGTCCGAATCATTCACACCAAACACCACATTCTTCATAGCTTTGCCAGGTGCTGTTAACACAACACGATCAATACCTGGACGATTAAGATGCACACTCAGGCCATCATGATCACGCCAACGTCCAGTATTGTCGACCAATAAAGCATTATCGATACCATGGGCTTGATAGTCGACTTCAGCAGGATCCGACGCGTAAATAACCTTTACTTTGTTACCATTGATCATCAAGGCTTGGTTTTCTTCGTCCGCTTTGACTATGCCGTCGTAGGCACCGTGCACAGAATCGTATTTGAGCAAGCTAGCGCGCTTTGCCAAATCCGCCTTACCCGCATTACGCACCACAATGGCTGCCAATTTCATCCCCGGAGTCGTGTGACCCAGAGCACACATACGACGAGCCAATAAACGACCAATGCGGCCAAAACCGTAGAGTACAACCGGCACTTCTGTTCCTTCGGTCGATTGCGCTTTCAACAAACTAGCAAGATCAGCTTCAGCCAATAAATCTTCCAGTTCTACACTAGATTGTCTTGCATCACTGGCATACAAATCTTCTAAGGCTGCATACACTTGCGTTAGATCCACTTCTGGATGCTGATCAAATGTTGCCATCAATCCGGTGACAGAGTCGGCCATCAGAGTATTACCTGCTAGCTGAACCTTAATGGATTTTTCGCGGCCTAACTTACCCAAAAGTGGAATCATAGATTCGACTTGTGAGAGTGATTGTAACCAAGTGCTTGTCATGCTGTGCCCCCAAGTGACGCTATCGTATCAATATGGGCGCAAGTTTACCGTCAGATTTGACCAATAACAAATTGTAAGAAGACTACAAAAAGTCTTTAAAATCCGTAATTTAGAGATTTATTTTATAGAAATAACGAAATATCAGCAGGAAGCTAGAAACTTTACTACAGAATAAAATTCAAAAAGCGAAAATGAGAGAATCTGGCCCTTTTTTGTTGTAAATTAGCAACGAAAATCGACAGGAAATTTCATCATATTTTTTTACAAATGACGCTTTCTTTCCGCCAACACGCCTAAAAAACAAAAACAAGCGAGTACCAGCACTGGACGATATACCAAATCCACTTGGGTAATTCCCCAATACACTAATGGCTGAGTCCATAATGTCAGCAAGCCGTAGCCAAAGGTACACATGAGAATAAAAGCCGATATGCGTGCAAGGAATATCCAGGACGCTACCATACGCTTTAAATAGCCATTAATACGATCCCCGTAAATCACCAAACACGTGGCCACCAAGGCCAACGAAACATCTTGTAGATGCGGCTGTAATAACTGAGCCAAACGAAGATTAAGATCAAGAAAAAACATAGCAAAGGGTCACGTCGACGTTAATTATTGCGAGACAGAGATTCTACATCAATACGGCCTGAACGTTGAATCACTTTAGGTCGTTCATCAAGATACATGACAGACACATCAAAAGTGGTATTTTTAAGCATTATCTTCGTATAGTCTCGCAACCACCATTCCACCTTCCCAACACCACTGGTCAGGCTACCTATACTGGGAACACCATATTTTTTGAACAAGAGTTCGCCTAAAGCACGACGTTTACTGTCACTTTCCACCACACCAGACAATAAAGCTTTTTCTATAAAACCAGAGTCGTTGCTATAGACCATCAAGTCTGTGACACCCAAAATGCCTTCCGGCCCCAAACTAAAACTTTCTATACCCTCTTGATAAGAAGGATAACCCTCTACGCCCATGGATTTGAGATATTCCTCTAAATCCGTGAGTTTAAGATTATTGAAAGGTAAACCAAACAATTCAGACGTTGTCGCCACACGCACGACATTCGCTTGCGTATTCGCCCATACGAACTGCGTCACCAAGCAAGACAAGGCGAGGACAGCTGAAGCAATCACCTTAAGCATGAATCTATCCCTACATACATCGATATTCCACTTTTTCGGCACTAAAACCACACAACCTGATATATAATACAACACGATTCGCTCCGACAACTCAAGGAGCACAGACGCTTTATTTTATTTGAGGTAATACATGGCACTTGTTATTGGCATCACTGGCGTATCTGGCAGCGGAAAAAGTCGACTTTGCTCGTTACTAGCAGAAGGCCAAGATTCAAAAATTACGGTTCTTTGCCAGGACAGCTTTTACAATGGCTGCGGTAGCATAGATCCGGATGTCTACAACTTCGATGATTTGAGTTCATTGGATATAGAAAGCCTGACATTGGCCATTCACAACTGCAAAAATCGCCAACAACCGAATGAGATCCCAGTTTACGATCACTCGCAACACAAACGTGTTGGCTACCGAAACTTAGAACCAACGCATGTGGTCTTAGTAGAAGGTCACATGATGTTTCAAGACCCAGGCATTCGTGATGCTGTGGACTATCTATTATTTGTCGATACGGATATGGACATCGCCATTGTACGTCGATTGAAACGAGACATTGCAGAGCGTGGTCGTGACGTAAATGAGGTGACCAGCCGATACATGCGCCATGTACGCCAAGCCGCCATAAAAACCATCGGCATTCGTGACAAAGCGGACTTCATTATCCCTAATAATCAGAGCTTCACCAATGCGGCCAATTTATTACGCAGCCACATTGATTATTTACTCAAAGAAAAAGGCGCTAAATAGCGCCTTTTATATAACACTGGATAAGACCCTTACTTCTTAATATCATCAAAGAAGCGTTTAACGCCATCAAACCAACTTTTTTGTTTTGGAGAATGATTCGTACCTTCTCCCATGGTCTCGGCCAATTCCGTCAATAACTCTTGCTGACGCGCCGTTAAGTTTACCGGAGTTTCCACCACCACTTTACAGATCAAATCACCGACTGGGCCACCGCGAACGGGTTTCACCCCTTTATTACGCAGACGGAATAATTTACCTGTCTGACATTCCGCGGTCACTTTCAAACGCACACGACCATCGAGAGTTGGCACATCAATTTCGCCACCTAATGCCGCTGCGGTAAAGCTTATCGGCACCTCACAATACAAGTTCGCCCCGTCACGCTCAAAGATGCTGTGCGGTTTCACCGACACCTGAACAAACAAGTCTCCCGCTGGACCGCCATGAGTACCCGCTTCGCCTTCACCAGATAAACGGATACGATCCCCCGTATCAACGCCAGCAGGAATTTTCACATTCAGTGTTTTGTATTCTTGCTTGCGACCTTGACCATGACAATCTGGACAAGGATCAGCAATCACCTGACCTTGGCCATGACACTCAGGACAGGTCTGCTGCACCGAAAAGAAACCTTGTGACATACGCACTTGACCCGCACCACCACAGGTTCCACAGGTTTTTGGAGTAGAGCCTTTCTTCGCCCCTGTACCGTCACAAGTATCACAAGCGACTAAGGTAGGAATACGAATTTTCTCTTCGCAACCCCAAACCGCTTGCTCTAAATCCAATTCCAAAGTGTAACGTAAGTCGGAACCACGACGCGTGCGGCTTTGACCGCCACCACCGCCACCGCCACCGCCAAAGATGTCACCAAATACATCACCAAAGATATCACTGAAACCACCAGCACCAGCACCGCCAAAGCCACCAGCTTGACCACTTACGCCTTCATGACCAAAACGATCATAAGCCGAACGTTTTTCTTCAGAAGACAATACTTCATAGGCTTCAGCCAGTTCCTTGAATTTATCAAGTGCTTCTGGGTTATCTGGGTTCTTGTCTGGGTGGTACTTATTCGCTAAAGAGCGATAAGCTTTTTTAATCTCTTTCTTATCCGCGCTTTTGGACACCCCAAGAACGTCGTAATAGTCTCTTTTGCTCATCGCAGGTATTCCTGAATCGTAAAAGTCTGCATGTTTTATTTAAGCATTCTCAAGCTCGCTTAAACAGCAAGGCACGGTATTCACCGTGCCCGCCATCACTTGCCTCGCAATGAGGCGGTTTCATCAGCATTGACGATTATTTTTTATCGTCTTTTACTTCTTCAAATTCCGCGTCTACAGCATCGTCCTGAGGTTGTGCTTGTTCAGCACCTTGCGCTGCACCTTCAGCCGCTTCCGCGTCTGCATACATCTTCTGAGCCAAAGAACCAGACGCTTGCGTCAAGGCATTGGTTTTCTCTTCGATCTTTTCTTTGTCGTTCGAAGTCAAAGCTTCTTCCAATTCAGAGATCGCCGTTTCAATGGCGGTTTTCTCTTCTTCAGTGGCTTTATCGCCAGCATCAGCAAGTGTCTTACGAGTCGCGTGGATCATACCGTCAGCTGTGTTACGAACTTGTACAAGCTCTTCAAACTTACGATCTTCTTCCGCATTCGCTTCCGCGTCTTGCACCATTTGCTCGACTTCTTCATCGCTTAGACCAGAAGACGCTTTGATCACGATAGACTGCTCTTTACCGGTCGCTTTGTCTTTCGCAGAAACGCTCAAGATACCGTTCGCGTCGATGTCGAAGCTTACTTCGATTTGTGGCACACCACGTGGCGCAGGTGGAATGTCAGCCAAGTCGAAACGACCTAGAGACTTGTTCTGAGCCGCTTGTTTACGCTCACCCTGCAAGGCGTGGATAGTCACTGCATTTTGGTTGTCTTCTGCTGTCGAGAAAGTTTGCGATTTCTTAGTAGGAATCGTGGTGTTTTTCTCGATCAAAGTTGTCATCACGCCACCCATTGTCTCGATACCGAGAGACAGAGGCGTTACGTCTAGCAATAGAACGTCTTTCACGTCACCGGCCAATACCGCACCTTGAATAGACGCACCGATGGCAACCGCTTCGTCTGGGTTCACGTCTTTACGTGGCTCTTTACCGAAGAATTCGGTTACTTTCGCTTGTACCAAAGGCATACGAGTCTGACCACCAACCAAGATAACTTCGTCGATATCAGAAGCAGACAAGTCCGCATCTTTCAGTGCTTGGCGGCAAGGCTCTAGAGACTGAATCACCAATTCTTCAACCAAAGATTCCAACTTAGAACGGGTCAATTTCACGTTCAAGTGCTTAGGACCAGTCGCATCCGCAGTGATGTAAGGCAAGTTTACTTCTGTTTGAGAAGAAGACGACAACTCCACTTTCGCTTTCTCACCCGCTTCTTTTAGACGCTGTAGTGCTAATGGATCGTTGTGTAGATCAATGCCAGTGTCTTTCTTAAACTCAGCCGCCAAGAATTCGATCACACGCATGTCGAAGTCTTCACCACCTAGGAAAGTGTCACCGTTAGTAGACAAAACTTCGAATTGCTTCTCGCCATCAACGTCAGCAATCTCGATGATAGAGATATCAAAAGTACCACCACCAAGGTCATAAACCGCGATAGTAGAATCGCCAGAGTTTTTGTCTAGGCCGTACGCCAATGCCGCCGCGGTTGGCTCGTTGATAATACGCTTAACATCTAGACCAGCGATCTTACCAGCGTCTTTCGTTGCTTGACGCTGCGAGTCATTAAAGTAAGCAGGCACAGTGATAACCGCTTCTGTCACAGACTCACCTAGGTAGTCTTCTGCAGTTTTCTTCATTTTCTTTAGGACTTCAGCAGAAATCTGTGGTGGCGCTTTCTTGTCGCCTTTGATTTCTACCCAAGCATCACCGTTTTCAGCAGAGATGATTTTGTAAGGCACCATAGAAATGTCTTTCTGTACCACATCATCTTGGAAACGACGACCGATCAAACGTTTAACGGCAAACAAGGTGTTCGCTGGGTTCGTAACCGCTTGTCGTTTTGCTGACTGACCTACTAGCACTTCACCATCGTCTGCAAAAGCAACGATGGAAGGCGTTGTACGATCACCCTCAGCGTTTTCAATTACACGTGCTTTTTCACCATCAAGAACAGCTACACAAGAGTTAGTTGTCCCTAAGTCGATACCAATGATTTTACCCATCGTTTGTTTCTCCAATAAATTCGTTTGTAACAAAGTTAATTCTGTATTTGGGTACGCTTAAACACTTTTCAAGCGTCCAGTGTCAAAAAAATGACGTTTTTTATGCAGCGCTTGAAACCACTACCATTGCAGGTCTCAACAGACGACCGTGCAAGGTATAACCTTTTTGCACAACGTCCATCACAGTGTTGGGTTCCAACTCAGGGTTTGGCACCATAGTCATCGCCTGATGCAAGTCTGGATTGAACGGTTCGCCATGAGGATCAACGGCTTTGATGTCAAAACGACCAAGGGTTTCAAGCAAATCTTTCAGGGTCAATTCTACCCCTTCACGTACTGGGTCGGTTTCCTCTGTGTCGGTCGCCGAAGCAAGGGCACGCTCTAAGTTATCCGCCACATTCACGATGGCTTTGGCAAATTTCTCTAAGCCAAACTTATGCGCTTTCTCAACGTCCTGTTCCGCACGGCGACGAACGTTTTGCGCGTCCGCTTGGGCACGCAGCGCCGCTTCTTTATACTGGGCTACCTCTTCCAATGCTTTAGCAAGCTCATCATCCGCTTCGGCTTCTAATACTTCCGCTTCTGGCTCCAGCAGTTCTTCTACTGCTTCTGTTTGCGCTTCATTTTGCAAATCTTGCTCCGCCTCTTGGTTAGGATTTTTTTGCTGATCACTCATCTTTTAACTCCAAATAACAGAAACTCTCTTTCTCTGTGCTGGGTATATGGGGACAGCTTTTGACCTTTCAATACTAAAACCGCATAAAATTTATGGTGATTAATTGTTATGGCACCACTTGTCAAAAAACAAACAAATACTGTATAAATAACCATATAAAAATTTTCTCTTTGTGGAGCCAATTATGCTAACCAGCATCGCAATATCCAATTTTGCTATTGTGGAGTCCTTAGAGCTTGAGTTTAAGCAAGGCATGACAGTCATTTCCGGTGAAACGGGGGCCGGTAAATCCATCATGGTGGACGCTTTGTCCTTGTGTTTGGGTGACAGAACCGATGCCGGTGTGGTGCGCCACGGAGAGAAAAAAGCCGACATTA
The DNA here is from genome assembly GCF_056161265.1 of Marinomonas sp. ABL3_031. NCBI lineage: Bacteria > Pseudomonadati > Pseudomonadota > Gammaproteobacteria > Oceanospirillales > Oceanospirillaceae > Marinomonas > Marinomonas sp. ABL3_031. Next base: position 37,244 of record NZ_JBSWYU010000004.1, on the reverse strand, counting down.
GCGCCAGTTTCGACATTCAGCTTTACCCTGATGTGCAAGCATGGCTTGAAGAAAGAGATTTGGAACAAGACCAGCACTGCATATTGCGTCGTGTTATCAGTAAGGAAGGTCGTTCCAAAGCCTACATCAATGGCCGCCCATGTACCTTGAGCGATTTAAAAGAAGTTGGCAGTCAGCTGGTTGATATTCATGGTCAGCACGAGCATCAGTCTTTATTAAAGAAACACGCGCAACGCCAGCAGTTGGATGAATATGGTCAGCTCACGGACCTCAGCAAACAAGTACAACAGCAATATGCTGTTTGGCGCCAGCTGAAAGACGAACTCTTTGCCAAGCAAAATCAGTCCGCCGAGCAAGAAGCCAAGGTGCAATTACTATCTTACCAAGCGCAAGAGCTAGAACAGCTGGATCTGAAAGCCGGGGAAATCGAATCCTTAGAGCAAGAGCAGACCTTTTTATCCAATATTGCCGATTCACAAATGAAGGCTTACCAAGCCAGTAATGTATTGGCGGATAATGAAGAAGGCAGCATTTGCTCTTTATTGAATCAGGCCATCAACAGCGCCAGTCAAATCAACCCGCAAACTCAAGCCCTCGAAGGCGCATTGGAAATGATGAATGCGGCTTTGATTCAAGCTCAAGAAGCCACAGACAGTCTGCGCCACTACCAAGACACGCTTGAGCAAGATCCAGAGCGTTTAACCGCCATTGAGAGTCGTTTATCCGAGATTTACGACACGGCTCGTCGCCACAAGTGCTTACCTGAGGCGTTAATTGCTTTGCGTGAAAGTGTGGAAGCCGAACTGGCGCAACTAAAAGGTGGCGAAGAAAGTTTGGAAGCCTTGAAGGAAAAGGAAGAGCAAGCCTACGAGCAACTTACCGCGCTAGCCACCACACTTACCGAAAAGCGCATTGTCACTAAAGACGAATTGGCGAAGAAGGTCGAAGAACAAATACACGGCTTAGGCATGCCTCACGCCCGCTTCTATATTCAATGCCAACCACTCAATCAAGTGACCGCCAATGGCTTTGAGGACATAGAATACATGATCGCTTCCAACCCAGGCCAACCAGCGCAAGCCTTACGCAAGGTCGCGTCGGGTGGTGAATTGTCACGTATCAGCTTGGGCATTCAAGTGGTAACAGCGCATACCTCTACCATTCCCACTCTGGTATTTGACGAAGTGGATGTGGGCATCAGTGGCGGTATTGCTGAAGTGGTGGGTCGTATGTTGCGCTCAGTGGGCCAACGCGGGCAAGTCTTCTCGGTTACTCACTTAGCGCAAGTGGCGGCGCAAGGTCATCAGCATTTACGTGTCAGTAAAAAAGTCGCTAATGAAGCCACTTCTTCGCAGGTTGAAATATTAAAGGAACAAGATCGCACGCAAGAGATTGCACGCTTACTGGGTGGCATTGAGCTAACCGAACAAACCCTAGCTCACGCCCGAGAGATGCTCAGCAACGTTCAACTGCAATAACGTTCAACAGCAATAACGTTCAACAGCAATAACGTTCAACAGCAATAAGGCGCCGTTTAAGTAAGATAGAGCATCATCAGAATCAAACCGCCTTGGGCCTACTGCTCAATAAAGAAAAAGGGCTTAAACCCTAAAAGTTTAAGCCCTTCCATTGCTCACAAAGAACGCCACCTTACAGCGGCACCCTTCGCTATTGCTCTTATATTCATTGTGCTTGAATAAAGCGCGCTTCGCTTATTTTTTCTTTGGACGTACGTAGATGATCAAACTGTGATCTTCAATATCGTAACCGTGTTCTTCCGCAATCTCATGTTGACGCTTTTCGATCACAGGGTCAACAAACTCGATCACCTTGCCTGTGTCTAGACAAATCATGTGATCGTGGTGATCGCCTTTTTCCAATTCAAACACAGCGGTACCTGCTTCGAAGTGGTGACGCTTAACTAGCCCAGCGGTCTCGAACTGAGTCAATACACGATAAACCGTTGCCAAACCTACGTCTTCACCTTGATCCAGCAGAGTACGGTAAACATCATCAGCACTTAAATGATGGTCGCCTGCTTTTTCAAGAATTTGTAAAATTTTCACTCTTGGCAAGGTTACCTTGAGTCCCGCTTTCTTTAGCTCTTGATTTTCACTAGTCATGAGTCATTCTCTATTTCGATCTTGTTGATAATTACTTTATCATTAGCATACCAACTAAGGATAATACCAATGAAAAAATCAGTTTTAATTTTATGTACCGCCATGACGCTTAGCGCCTGCAGTCTATTTCCACCGCCTTACAAAGTACCTGTCGCTCAAGGCAACCTAGTAACACAAGAGCAGTTTTCACAGCTTGAAATCGGCATGTCAGAATCACAAGTGACGTATCTACTGGGCAATCCCATGATCAGAGATACTTTCAAACCCGACGAGTGGCACTATCAGTACACTTCTCTCTACGCCGCACCAGAGACCAAAGAAAGTGACATCACCAATCTGGTGCTGACTTTCGACAATGGCGTTTTAACCAACATTAAAAACAACTAAGCCTTAGGGCTTTTTGCTGCTCGGTTGGCCCTAGCCTGTTTAGGGTCAACTTTCAGCTCACGATACAACTCCACTCGCTCGCCTTCTTTTAGCATCTGTTGATCCGCATCGCGCACCGCTTTACCAAAAATACCTAGTTTCACATTTTCCACGTCTAACTCTGGGAAAAAGACATTGATGTTAGAACGTCTAACCGCTTCACGAACCGTGCAACCTTCTTCTACCTCCAAAGACACGATTTTTTGCTTTTCCGGCAAAGCGTACGCTACTTCTACTCTCATATCATTCACCATATACAACTTTCGCGCGCTTACTGAAAGAATCTACCATGGTATTGGCAATTTGGCTAAATACACCACCAAATGCAAACTTAAGCATGCCACTCAATTCAAAATCGATACTCAAAGCGATTTTACAACTGTTAGGCGACACTTCTGTGAAACTCCACACACCGTGCAAGCGTTTGAACGGACCCTCCACTAACGTCATCTCAATTCGACGCTGCGGTGCCAATAAATTCTTGGTCGTAAAAGCCTGTTTAACGGGGCCTTTACCCACCTCCAATGACGCCACAATTTCAGCTGGAGTTTGCGATAATAGCTTGGCACTTAAACAACCCGGTAAAAATTCAGGGTAAGCATTGATATCATTCACTAAATCATACATTTGCTCACAAGTATAATTAACATGAGCAAAACGCTCTATATGACTCAAACTAGGCTCCTATCCAACCTGCTAAGGTAATCACCACCATAGCGGGAATACTGATGTATTTTAATATTCTATACCACCATTCAAAATGGCTAGTTTGTTTGGTGATCATTTCATTCTGCAACATGGTACGCGGAATAAACCAAGCCACCAATATTGACAACAAAATCGCCACCAGAGGAAGCAATATCTTGGAGGTAACTCCATCCAACAACTCAAAGAAATTCAGATCGAAAATGATTTTATTGTCCCAATGGTTAAAGGACAACAATACTGCGATACCAATAAACCAAGCCGCAATACCCAACAACAATGCCGCTTTTAGGCGAGCGATGTAAAACTTCTCATGCAACCAAGCAACAAACAATTCCAACATAGAAATAGCAGATGTGAGCGCGGCAATGACAAGCAAAGCAAAGAACACACCAGCGACTATCTGCCCTGCTGGCAAGCCACCAAAAATAATCGGCAACGACACAAAGGTTAAACTTGGCCCCGCTTCCACATCAATTTGAAAAGAGAATACCAAAGGAAAAATCAACAGTCCGGCGAGCAAGGCCACTAACAAATCAACACCAACCACTATGCCGCACGCACGCGTAATGGACATCCGCTTACTCATATAAGCACCATAAGCAAACATGGCCCCCATGCCCACGCTCAAACTAAATAGAGCCATGCCCACCGCAGCTAACACCACATCAAAAGTAATGTCTTGCCACGACCAAGCAAACATAAACTCAAGAGTTTTAGACATATTGCCAATCGATATGGAATAAATCGCCAAGCCCAACAAGGTCGCCACCAAAGCCGGCAACAGAATACGCACTAATGCAGACAAACCACGGGTTACTGATTGACCTACGGTTAATACCACCAGCACCATAAACACAGAGTGCCACAGCAACATTTCCGAAGAGTTTGCCAACAAACCTTCGAACATGGACTCAGCACCAAGCTGACTGATGTCTTTAAATTGCCCTGACAAAGCGCGTTCAAGATAAGCAATCGACCATCCAGCAATTACGCTATAAAAGGTGAGGATTAGAAAGCCCGTAATACCAGCCAGCCAGGGCACAATGACCCAAGCTTTATGCACAATATGGCGCTCGCTTAAATCATTCACCGTATCAACGGGATTGGAGCGAACCGTGCGACCTAATGCCACTTCAGCAACCAACACTGGCAAGCCTACCAGTAAGAGACACAAGCAATACACTAACAAAAAAGCACCGCCACCATTTTGCCCTAGCACATAGGGAAACTTCCAAATATTTCCCAAGCCGACTGCCGACCCACTGGCCGCAAAAATAAATATCCACGGACTTGACCAAATACCTTGTAAACATCGACTTTCAGGCATAAATTTAGGCTCTAACAAAACAACTCAAATGAATAAGCGGCACACGGTTTTCAATTCATGCGCTCTGCCCAGATAAAATTTAGTAAACAGATGTGAATTTTCCACCATTCAGACACATACCTCAAGAAAAGCATAGGTTTTTGCAGCTATCGACCGTATAATTTTCAACTATGAGTAAAGTTAAGAAAAAATCCAATAGCACTGGCACCATCGCCCTCAACAAGCGCGCTAAGTACGATTATTTTGTTGACCAGAAATTTGAGGCCGGTTTGGTTCTGTCTGGCTGGGAAGTAAAAAGTCTGCGTGAAGGCAAAGCACAACTTGTTGATTCCTTTGTTATTATTCATCAAAACGAAGCATGGCTAGTAGGTGCGCGAATCACCCCTTTATTAAGTGCCTCCACTCACGTGGTGTGTGAACCTTTGCGTCAACGCAAGCTATTAATGAACCGCAAAGAAATTGATCGCATCATCCAAGTCACTGAGCAGAAAGGGAAAACCTGTGCTGCCATGGCGTTGTACTGGAAAGGCAATAAGATCAAATGCGAAGTGGCACTGGTTACAGGTAAAAAAGACCACGACAAACGTGACACAGAGCGTAATCGCGATTGGTCCCGTGATAAAGAACGCCTAATGAAACACAAAATATAACGTGTGGAATCATGGTATCTGACTAGCGAAAGCCGCAAGGATTCGTTAGAATGGCCGCAACTTCGGGGATGACATGGTTTCGACGCCGGTTACAAAACCTGAGGTGCATGTCGAGAGCGATACGAGATCTCGTAAATCCACTTGTATCATTTAAATAGTCGCAAACGACGAAAACTACGCTCTAGCAGCTTAATAACCTGCTAGTGTGCTGCCCCCAGGTTGCTTGTAGCCCGGGATTCCGCAGTATCATAAATTACAAGATGCTATCCGATGCCCTGCCTGGGGATAAGGATCTAAGATCAATCAGGCTCGCCGATTACACCCTGTCCTTCGGGCGGTAATAGGTCAAAAAATAGAAGTGACTAAACATGTAGAGCCGATGGCAGAGGACTGACGGACGGGGGTTCGACTCCCCCCATCTCCACCAAATTTAAAAAACCTAATGACTTCGGTCATTAGGTTTTTTTATGTCTTGCAATCGAGCCCGTCGGAGCTCAATTAGGCTTTTAGTGTGAACGCCTGAGACAGTGCGTCTTTTAGGGATGCATCCATGTCTGCGTCTTTCATCACGCCGGCTTCGGAATCAAACACTTCATAGAACTTAGGAACAGATAAGGCGGCTTTCACATCGGCAGCAAAGTAAGGTGCTGAAGCTTGTGCCGCTGCTAATACACTGGCGCCCCCCATTGAGCCAGGAGAAGAGGCTAGCAATACCATTGGTTTGTTTTGATATACCTTCATATCGATACGAGACATCCAGTCGAACAAGTTTTTGTACGCTGCTGTGTATGAGCCATTGTACTCTGCGAAGGAAATGATCACGCCATCAGCGCTGCCGATCTTGTTGAAGAACTCGGTTGCTAGGGCCGGCATGCCTTCTTCATTACGCTCTGGGCTGTAAATGGGCATTTCGTAATCATTAATGTCTAGAATTTCCACATCCGTTGCCTCGACCAATGACGATGCGTACTGAACAAGCTGTTTGTTTATGGATTTTTGGCTATTGGTAGCAGCAAAAGCGAGTAGTTTCATGTTATCTCCATCTCATGTGTGTGAATCACAGGTCTCGTTTTACGAGTTGATACCACTCACTATAAATAATTTATGCTAAGAAATTAATAAGCGTATTGTTAAATCATTATTTCTCTTTGCTCAATAATGGCACTTCTTACCATGCATAAGCTTCTGGAGTTGGCTGGTTTCTAAGTTGCTTGCCAGCTTGAATAGGAAATAATGCGTCTAAGCAAGCTAAGGTATCATGGCTCAAATTCGCTTCAAGTGCTGCTTGCAAACCGTCAAATTGCGCCACGGTTCTGATGCCGACAATCGCACTGGCGACAGCAGGATTAGCCAATGTCCACGCTATGGCTAAAGCATTACCAGGTATATCCAAGGCTTTGCAAAGATCATCATATTCCCGTAATTTCGGGCCATAAGTGGCTTCATCTAATCCATACCAATCCATTACCGCTTTCGCACGCGAACCTTTCCGGTTACGGTCGCTACCGGCGAGCAAACCGCCAGCTAATGGCATGTAAGCCAGTATGCCTATGCCAAAATCCTCTGCACATGGCAATAAATCCAATTCAGAATAACGACAAATTAAGCTATACATGGTTTGTTCAGAAATAAAACCTAAATGACCTAATTGAGCAGCCTGCATTTGATGTTTTGCCAACCCCCAGCCATTGTAATTACTTGCACCAGCGTAAATCACCTTGCCCTGATTCATCAAACGATTAAAGCTCCCCCAAAGTTCTTCTCCAGGTATGGTTCGATCCAAATGATGCACCTGATACAAGTCAATTCGATCCGTTTGCAGGCGAGACAAAGACTCCTCGATTTGTTTATGTATTTTATAAGCCGACAAACCCGCTTCTTCATTTGGTAAATGTGAAGCAGGTTTCTCTTGATAAACCTTTGTCGCTAATACAATACGATCTCGTTTTGTTGGATTTTTCGCCAACCAGTTCCCAATAATGGTTTCACTCGAACCCCAATGCGGATTGCCATAATCGTTAGAGGTGTCGATAAGATTAATGCCCATATCGAGCGCCATATCGAGAATGCGATGACTCTCTTTTTCTGTCGCCGACACGCCAAACGTCATAGTACCTAAGGTGATCGGACTGACTTTAAGATTGGTTCTGCCTAGTTTGCGATAATACATTTGGATACAAACCTTTATATAATTGAAAGAAAATTCATAATGACTAAAGGCTAAGAAATAAATAATATGGCGTAAATGACAATAAAGAACGATATTCTGCCAATGCACTTTACTCGAAGCATTTACTTTGTTCTCTACCCTGACTCGGCATTACTGGATTATTCTGGGCCATCAGGTGTTTTTGCTGTGGCAAACGAACTCATTAACGATACTGTCTACTCGCTTCATTGCGTTTCATCCACAGGCGGACTCATTCGGCAAAATACCAATGTTTACATTGATACCTTAGCATTTGACCATACGCAGTTAAGCGTCGAAGATACCGTTTTAGTCATGGGCGCTCCTAGCTCAGCCTTACAACAGGCCATGGCCGACCCTGCCATCAGACAATATCTTGATTACTCAAGTCAGTTATGTGGTCGTTATGGCTCGGTTTGTACGGGGGCTTTTATATTGGGCGCGGCAGGCCTTCTCGATCATAAGCAAACCAGCACACATTGGGCATCACAGAAGTTATTAAAAGACAGCTATCCTTTGGCTCAGGTGAATCAAGACGCTTTGTATACGGTGGATGGCAACCTTTGGACATCCGCAGGGGTAACAACAGGGATAGATATGGCTCTTGCCATGGTCGAGCAAGACTTAGGACGATCCATCAAATCACAAGTCGCAAAACACCTCTTGGTTTATGCTCAACGCGCTGGACACCAATCACAATTTACTGACATCTTACTCGCGCAAACCCACCATGATGATAAATTCGCTCGTTTGATTGAGTGGCTACAAGAACATTTGCATCATCCGATAAAAGTGGAAGATATGGCACACTTTATGGCCATGAGTAGTCGTAGTTTTCATCGACACTTTACTCATGCATTTGGTCAATCTCCAGCCAGTTTTTTTGTTCAACTGCGTTTAAATCAAGCACAAAAATTATTACAGGCCGGTGTTCCTGTTGCACAGGTTGCCTCCAAGGTGGGGTTCAAATCTGTGTCCGCTTTTCGTACTGCCTTTAAAGATTTTACTGGCATAACGCCAAAGTTTTTCAGTGGCCTTGAGTGATCCATAAGAGAAGGGTGCGAATCCTCTTTTAAACCAACAAAATCGTCTAAATGCTAGGCAATTCTGTTTATCTCACACTACACTAATAGTAAGCATTGACTGGAGAAATCGGTATGAAAACAGGTACCCTCTTTGTGAGAGACATTATGTCCCGTGACGCTCATTACGTTTACCCTGATACCAGCATAGTAGATTGCATAAAAGGGCTGACAAAACGTCATTTAGCCGGTGCTCCGGTAGCAGATAAACAAGGGCATTTGATTGGTTTTGTCTCTGAACAAGATATTTTGCCTGCGCTAATGCAAAGTGCGTATTACAGTGAAGAGCCCAAAGACGTAAGTTCAGTAATGACGACCAATGTGCTGAGCGTCAGCCCCAACGATCATATTATTGAAATCGCAAAAATGATGTCTGAACCCAAACCTAAAATGTACCCTGTGGTGCAAGAAGGTCGTATTATCGGCATCATTACCCGATACCATGTCACTAAAGCCTTACTAGCCGATCTGGAAGTCGCTGTACCAGTTTAAGACAAATCAAACGACACAGTCACAAGGTACGACACAACCTTACATTGCTTGTGATGCTGCTTTTAACCTTCTGTGTTCAGAGCCTGTTGGTTGAGATAACACTCAGCCTGGGTTCTGCCCATGTATTTACCTAAGGTTTTCAACGGCACCTTGGTCAAGTCGACCATAATCAGACCGTCCAATGCATCATTAAAATCATGATCCAGATTGAAACAGATCAATTTACCGTTCATTTTAAGGTATTGTCTGAGCAATACAGGCAAACCTTTCCCTTGCTCCATGCGCGCCAATATCTTGGACAAGAGTTCCGCACTGGTTAACGCTGACAAAAGAGTCGGCTGCCAAAACTCGGCTGTATCCTGAGCCAAAGGCGTGCTTGCTTTAACTAGCTTGGCTCTTTGTTGATCATAATGGTGCAAAGACAAGGTTTGCATCATAAGTTGTCGAGCGCAGTTACTGTAATCTTTACTGATACTGACTGGCCCAAATAAATGGGTGTATTGCGGATTGCGCGATACTATTGTGGCAATGCCTTTCCATAACATCAGCAAAGAATTCAAGTTCTTTTGGTAGGCCTCGGCCACCACCGAACGACCCACCTCAATACTCTTGCCCATACTGGCCAAAAAACGTTGATCATATTGAAATAAACTACGTGAGTACAAAGCTTGTAGCCCTTTCTGCTCAAGTAACTGATCCACAAATCCGAGGCGATAGGCGCCAACAATTTTTTTGTCCGCGTTATGCCACACAAATAATTGTTGGTAGTAATGATCGTATTCATCCAGATCACAAGCCAAGCCACTGCCTTCCCCTACCGCGCGAAAACTGAGCTCTCTAATGCGTCCTATTTCTTGCATTATATTAGGCAATTGCTCACGCCCAGCACAATACACAGCAAAATCCCCTTGTTCCAATAGCAAGGCCTCGGCCGGTAAAGCCATTATGTCGTCAAGCAATTGCTCAGTCGCTAATGGCGCAACAACTTGCGGTAAGTTTGCTGATCCAGAATCAGTGGACAATAAGTAGGTGTTAAGGCGCAAATAATGCACTAAGTCCTTTTCATCACTAAAGCCCTTGAGCTCAGAATAATCAATCGCTTGGCCAATCGATAAACGAATTTTTGAGGCGCGCTTATTGAGTAATTCTTTGGCCAACATCGCGGTTCTTAAAAGCGGATGTATTCGCCCTGCGCGATAAAACATAGGACTGTTTTGTCCATCAATAAAAATAGGCACCGCGGTAGCTTCACTGCGATTAATAAACTTGGCAACCGAGTGACGCCATTCTACGTCTGCCAATACGTTACTGCCTTTAGGGTAGGTCGATACTTCGCCAGCAGGAAAAATAACCAACACACCGCCATCAGCCAAATGCTGATTGGCCTCACGAATTGCCACACTGTTGGTTTTAGTAGCTTTACTGCCACCGAACACATTCACGCCGATAAAGAGATCACGAATTTCAGGTAATCGCTTGAGCATTTCATTTGCCAGTACTTTCACATCCTGACGTACACCCGCCAACAAATCGGCCACTATCACACCTTCAATGGCCCCCAACGGATGGTTGGCTACGATTACAACTGGGCCTGTTTGAGGAATGTTCTGCAAAGAGCCCGATGCCAGTTGATAATCTATTTCCAATGCTTTGAGTGTGTAATTCATAAATTCAAAGCTGGACTGAGTGGGGATACGTTGTTGATACAAGGCATCCAATTTACTCAACCCCGTCAGCCACTCCAAACATTTTTCAGCAAGACCAAATGGCGTGACTCTGGGCAAACGAAATGGGCTATCTATCATCTTCTTCTCTCTTTTCTTGACTTACTTTGGCATCATTTCTGGCCAGTTTTGGTCTGCTTGAGTGATGTGTAAACGACGATCATCATCCCATTTTTGTTTTACCGATTTGTTATAGTTGAGGTATAACTTGCCATTGACAATCGCCCATTGCTTTGGATCCGATGAAGCAAATCCCTTATTTGCAGAAACGGCCCAAGCACAATAGCCACCATATTGGGGGGCGTATTTTACAGGATCGGCTAAAAACATATCCAAATGCTGTTGCGACGCAAAATACCAATCCGCTCCCTGGTATTGGGTTGTGAACTTACTACTGCCCTCTACCGCTCGTTGTTCGGTAAAATAGGCAACAGTATCATAACCATTAAGGGCTTTATTACTAAAAAAACTCGTTGAGATAGGGTCTTCTGCCCACACTAATTGACTGACAAAAAGACCGAGAATGGCGATAAATTTTTTCATTATTTACTCCTTAGGAAGCCACCGACATAGCGGTTTGTTTAGATAAGGTAAGACGACTGTTTACTAAACTGTTTGGCGTCAAATAACGACAAGGTGAACCAGCCACATAACTCATGTGCTGCTCGTTAGATGACACAGAAACATGCGTAAAACTAACGGTTTGCGCATCGTCACGATGCAAGCAAACCGATTTATAGAGTAGATCTTTGTGATGGTGACAATGAAATGCTAAGTGCCTCCCTTGATCCACATCATCCGCCACCAAGTCTTGATAAACTCGGTGTCGATATTCACTGACTTCAGCCAACTCGACAGCAGAGGAAAAGACGGGAGATCTTATGTCATTTATACGCAAGTTCTCACCATCCCAATGAAAGGCTCGAACTGGGCTTTCTTGTTTACATAGATCAAGGTCAAAAGCCAATAAAATGAAAGGAGCAAACCGTTTCATCTCAACCTTGCTAAGCGCCTTTTCAACTTCCTCAGTTCCAATATGCTTGGCTAAACGACTGAGTAATACACCGCGACTCGTCAGTGGAGGTGGAGGCATCTTACCTTGGTAATTATTTAGTAAACATAAACTTAACCCAGCATCATTAGTGCTGATCCAACTGCCTTGTCCCACTGGATCAATTGGCATCATCACTTTCACCCCTGCCAACTCAGTTACGCTTGGAGGCAAGGCTTGAGCACGGGTTATTTGTTCATCTCTATTAAAGTAAATCTCATAGCCTGTCGGTGAAATTGACCAGCTTACAGAACACATAATTAAGCCTTCCTCATATAAGACAAAGTGGTAGCAGCATAGCCGAAATCATGGTCGGTCTGACCGCCCAACAAAGTGACCGCCACTTTGGTCATGGCAAAATGATGGGTGGCATGCAAAGAGACAAAAGTTATTTCACGCTCTAATGTCGACCACATCAAAGCAGATTGGCAATCACACACAGACACTTCCGATAGCACTTGAACAGATTGTTTGATGTCGTTTAACTGAAGCCTTTCCAACCAGTCAATTAATTGTTCAGTCTCTAAAATTGCCTGTTGACGACAGCTCTCCACCAGATGACCACGTCGTCTTTTGTTGTAGTCAATAATGTCTTTACCAGATTCACATGTCCCCATAACTAACAGCACCTGATACACATCCAACAAATGACGAAAATGTTCTCCAATACTGCTATTCACATAGGGTTTTGCCGTGCTTTGATATAATTCATCCGTTAAACCCAACAATAAGCCTTTACCTTGCTCTAAGGTCTCAATCGCACCTTGAACAACGACTAATTCGCGCCCCGATAGAACCTTTTCAGCGATACTTTTTTTCCATCTGGATAACATATGCTTGTCTTCCTGTGCCTTTATCAAAAAAACGGAGCCATCATTTAATCCGTTGCTGGATATTGTTCCGTTAAACGCTTTTCTTCACGCCACGCACTCAGCAACTCTTTCAAAGAAGGGGGCTTGTGCCCCTGCTTTTTTTGTTTGGCTCCAATAGCAAACAAAAGACGATACTGCTTAAGCAACACACTTAGAATGTTCATCAAGGAGGCATTTCTGTCCCATATATGAGCCGCTTCACTACTGGCTCCATTGAGTTCCAAAATGGTGAATTTTTCGCCCTGCATAAAGTCATGCAAGTTATCGAATTTGATGTCCAAGCGGCCGTAGTAATAGCCATTTACGTCCTTCAGAATGTGGTCTAATTTGCGCGTGAGTGCTTCGGTAATGTATTGATTGCCATCTCGAAAAATAGAACCACGACTGTGACTGCCGGCGAACGCCAGTTGGAATTCCTCGCCTTGCTCTGGCACCCAATCCAATAAGGCTTGATGACGAGGTAGGTAAAGATGAGCAAGTTTACCGGCTCGCGGATTTTGTCGAATCAGCTCCTCTAAAGTAAGTTGTCCATCTCCTACTACAGACGGGGCGTATTTCAGCGTAATAGAGAAGATCTCACCTCGCTCTGAATCGGGTTGACGCACATAAAACACGCCCGCTTCCGCCTGATAAGGCGCTTTTTTCTGCAACACAAATCGCGCATCTTGTGGAAAAGCCATAAAATAATCCACAAGCTGTTGTTCCGATTGCAATAATTTCACTCCAACACCACGACATCCTAGATCAGGCTTAGCGACTAATGGCCATTTTAGATCCAGCTCTCTTAACCTTTTGAGGGTTTTTTCTACCTGTTCAGAGATGGCATCAGCACTCTTCTCTACTATGCAATAAGAAGCAATCCAAGGCTGTGCTGTTTCTCCGGCGAGGCTCATAATCTCGTGTTTTGATTCGCCCACCATGCCGCTGAGTTTAATACTAGGGTTGGCAATTAACGGCAAACGCAGATCCCGGTAATAGATCGCTTGCAACAAACTTTGCAGTACTACTGGCGTATAAAAAAACCAAGCAGGCATAAACTCAAAAGGCGATATAGCACGATTCTCATCAGCCTCTAGTAATGGCATACCGCCATTGACCCTATGTGCTGGAATTAACTCAATTTTTGCTAATTTTTCCACTGAAGTCCTCTCAAAAAACTCAACTTTATTAATCGATTCACACCCAGCAAAACAACCAAAGCGGCAATAGCAAACCACCATTGATAAGCCGTTATATCTAGCCAAGCTTGGCGACCAAACCAATAAATCACACCAAACACTAACCCTGTCCAAAGCGCCGTTGCCGACAAGACCACCGACAAAAATTTCCAGATGGGAAGAGCAATGAAACCTGCCAAAGTAAAACCTAATGTTCTAAAACCCGGTACAAAACGAATCACGAAAAGGTTAAACACTTGCTGATGTTGAAAACGCTTTTTGACCATTTGAAAGTAGGGCAATTTATAAAGACGCCATCTGAGATAACGCCATCGTTTTGCCCCACGCCCCAAGGCGTAAAGCCCCAGATCTCCTGTCGCAATGCCAATAAATATGGCCAATAAAGCCAGCAACGCAGACATATCACCTTGCACCGCCATGACAGCGGCACTGACAATGGCCAAATCCTCCGATAAATACGACGTTAGAACGATGCCAACAAACATCACACCCAGTGATGAAGAAGACTGAATTAATAAGGTTTGCAACGCGTCAAACACTCTTTTTACCTTTAATAATGTATTGGCTGCTTAGTGTTAGTCGCATGCAATGTGAAAATTGTTACAACAGATTTAAATTCGATCAAAATAAATGGCTTTAGACTGGCTTCCTGCACTAGGAAAGGAACAAACAAGTCCACTGACTAGTGGTAACCTGCTCCTGCCTTGCTCTAATCCCTTTCCTCAGCTAAATGTGGCGATGCGTTTATTCAATTAGATCGTCCACCAAAGAGGCGTATTGCATAATGAAACAGATTACATTAACGTTATGTTATAACATTAATGTAATCGACTTTAGTGAGTGCCTTCCATGAATAAACTCCCAGTTACGGTACTGTCTGGATTTCTTGGTGCCGGTAAAACCACCGTATTGAGCCACATTCTTAACAATCGCCAAGGTAGAAAGGTCGCGGTCATCGTCAACGACATGAGCGAGATCAATATCGACTCGGAAATTGTGCAGAACGAAGTGTCTTTTAACCACAACGAAGAAAAGCTGGTTGAAATGAGTAACGGCTGTATTTGTTGCACATTACGAGAGGACCTACTAGAAGAAGTGGGCAAACTGGCTCAAGCTGGAAAATTCGATTATCTCGTCATTGAATCAACGGGGATTTCTGAGCCGTTACCAGTAGCAGAAACTTTCACCTTTACCGATGAAAACCATGTCTCTTTATCTGATGTCGCCCATCTCGATACCATGGTCACAGTGGTGGATGCGGTTAATTTCCTAGTCGATTACAACCAAGCCAAATATTTAAAAGACTCTGACGAATCTCTCGGTGAAGACGATGAGCGGAGTATTTCCGATCTGTTGGTGGACCAAGTGGAATTTGCTGATGTGATTCTCATTAGTAAAACAGATCTTGTCAGTGCCAAAGAAATCGACAACCTGACCGCTATTCTAAAAACACTTAACACTCACGCACACATCATTCCAATTGCGAATGGCAATATCGATGTAGATCAGGTTATTAATACTGGTCTGTTTAATTTTGAACGAGCGCAACAAGCCCCTGGCTGGTTAAAAGAAATGCGAGGGGAACACATTCCAGAAACCGAAGAATATGGTATCAGTAGCTTTAGTTACCGAGCACGACGCCCCTTTCATCCAGAAAAGTTTCATCGTTTCATTGGCAACATAGATACATTCGGCAAACTCATCCGCTCAAAAGGTTATTTTTGGCTCGCCTCAAGACCAACATTTGCAGGTCAATGGAGCCAAGCTGGAAGCATTGCACACTATGGATTTGCTGGTGTGTTTTGGCGCGCCATCCCCAAAGAAAACTGGCCTACTGACAAAGACTATTTAGCAAACATAGAAAAACTGTGGCAAGAACCTTTTGGGGATATGCGTCAAGAGATGGTGTTTATCGGACAGAATTTAAATAAAAACGCCATGATCAGAGCCCTAGACGCATGCCTATTGAATGAATATGAAACCTCTCTCGGCAAAGATTACTGGTTGAATTTAAAAGATCCATTCCCCGCTTGGGGACCTAACCATCCATAACAAGCTAAATACAAAGGAAAACGATATGAAAAAGCCATCTGCTCTTATTATCAGTGCCCACGCTGCTGACTTTGTCTGGCGTGCAGGTGGAGCAATCGCCTTGCATGCCGAGATGGGCTATGAAGTAACTGTGTTGTGTTTATCTTATGGCGAGCGAGGTGAAAGCGCTAAGTTATGGAAACAAGACAAAATGACCTTGGAGCAAGTAAAACAAGTTCGGCGAAACGAAGCGCAGGCAGCTGCGCAAGCACTAGGTGTTCATGACATACAATTTTTTGACTTAGGAGATTATCCGTTAGACCTGAACAATGAAGCCCGACATCGTCTTGTCGATGTGATTCGATCTGTACAGCCAGATTTCATGATGAGCCATTCCCTTTGGGACCCATATAACACAGATCACATGAATACCACTCGATTTGTCCTAGAAGCACGCATGATAGCCCAAGCTTGGGGGCATAATCCCGGCGAAAAAGTTCTTGGTGCCCCCCAGTTGTATTTATTTGAACCTCATCAAACAGAACAAATGGGATGGAAACCCGATACTTTTTTAGATATCACCCAAGTTTGGCACAAGAAACAAGCCGCCATTGAATGCATGCAAGGGCAGGAACATCTCTGGCATTTCTACACCAATGTTGCCGAAAATCGCGGCAATCATTTTCGACGCAACTCAGGTGGTCAAGCTGGCGGACGCAATACCGAATATGCAGAAGGTTTTCAATCTGTTTTCCCGCGAACGGTGGACAGGTTATAAATCGAAAAACACAACCTATCCTAGGTAAAAATGAACAGTCGTCGCTTTGATAACTGAAAGGGCATTTCTAGCCTCAAACAGATTACGAAACTTCGAGCCTGACATAATCGAATAAGAGATCTTCTAAAAGAGGAAGTGCACATGAAAAATCAAATTCCTGTTACCGTACTCACTGGCTTCCTCGGCAGTGGAAAAACCACCTTACTGAATCGTATTTTATCGGAGGAACATGGTCTTCGTATTGCTGTTATCGAAAACGAATTTGGCGAAATTGGTATTGATCAAGACCTGGTCATTAATGCCGATGAAGAAGTCTTTGAAATGAATAATGGCTGTATTTGTTGCACAGTACGAGGCGATTTAATTCGTATTTTAAGCGAATTGGCTCAGCGCAAAGACAAGTTTGATCGAGTCATTTTAGAGACCACGGGCATGGCAGATCCTGGACCTGTCGCACAAACATTTTTTGTTGATCAAGATATTCATGAACAATATGAATTGGACGGCATTATTACTCTTGTTGATGCCAAGCATATTCAAAACCATCTCAATAGCAAAACGGATGAAGTGATGGCACAAATTGCATTTGCTGATCGCATCATAGTAAACAAGCTTGACCTAGTCCCTAAGAATATCTCATCCAAACTTCAGCAACGTTTACAAGAAATGAACCAAATGGCCGATATTTATCCGACCACCATGGCCGACGCTCCCATTGCGGAACTATTAGACATTGGTGGCTTTAACCTTGAACGAGCCATGGAAATAAAGCCAAACTTTTTAGAACCAGAATACCCTTTCGAATGGGGAGGAATTTGGCAATTGCCGACCGCTGGACATTATCATTTTCAGTTAGAGAATGGCCCTGATCCTGATATGACAATCCTCTTATCTGATGTGAATGAAATCTCTGAAACCACCATATTAAATCAAGCAGAAAATGTGTTTGGTGAGTTTTCAAAAAATGCCCTCGCCATAAGCCACCAACAAACCATGGATCACACTGACACCTGTTATCAACTCCAACTCACTGGACGCCACCTTTACGAATTTTTCTTTGTGACGGAAAAACCGAAAACAATAGCGCTTTTTTCTCAGCACACTCCGGAAGAATTTGAACTAAAACTAATTAATGACGACAATATCGAGTGCCGCCCAACAGCCGAACATTATTTTAATGCTGAACACGAACATGACGATACGGTATCTTCTGTTGCAATAGAACTGCCAGGATTATTTGATATGTCAAAAATCAATGCTTGGCTTGATGCCTTTCTACAGATCAAAGGAGTCGATATTTACCGTATGAAAGGCGTCGTGGGTGTAAAAGGCGAGCGTCATAAAATCGTATTTCAGGGAGTGCATATGATCTTTGGCAGTCAAGCAGGCAAACCTTGGGATGATGAAAGCCCAGTGAATCGCATGGTATTCATTGGTAAGGATCTGGATGAAAACTATATACATCAATCCTTACAAAGCTGTTTGGCTTAAAAAAAATCAGTCAGACTTGTATACCAAAATTATTTAAGAGCTATGTTCCATGAAAGACATTAAAAACATTTTCCGTAACCTTGAAAAAAAGCTTAAGCAATCAAAATGGTTTGCAGAGGATTGGGAAATTTATAACCGTGGACCTTACTTACAACTTTATAAGACCAGTTGGCATAATCACAATCAAGGTGGGATTCATTTCGAAACCTATATTGAAGCGCCTCAAATCAAACAAAAATCTTTTCCCATTTGTTTACACGCAGAAGAAGATTGCCCATCCAGAACGGAATTTATCCAGCGACTTTTAAACCGAGAAGAAGATCGTATTAAAGGTTGGAAAGGCTATCAAATTATCGCTAAAGATTATCATGTTCTGCAAAAGACAATGCCACTCAACTTCAAGAATCTAGAGCAACGCCTTTACGATGAGTTGAATCAATTGAGAAAACTGGCACCGAGTATAGAGTTAGTGTTACAAGAACTTGAAACTTAATATACATACTGGAACTGTAATAAGCACTTGCTGTGTTTTGGACACAAAGAATGAAATCTCAAAAAAGCCCTTGTATTGACGTTTGTGTATTTTCTGGCCCAAAAGGCTGGTGTATTGGTTGCGCACGTACTCGACAAGAATGCCAGCAATGGAAAACAATGAAACCTTACGATAAAAACTTGCTCAAAAAGGCCCTCACAAAAAGATTGCATCAGTTAAAGAGCCAAGCCAAAAAATAATCCGCCTTTAAAAATTTAAAATCAACAAATTAACGAAAAAAACTACCACGTAGTAATTCAATAACCTCAATTTAGCCAATATTTCCAATCCCTATTTCAGCTTCAATTCTGCAGGGTGACGTCACCCAAAAACACCGTACCTCTTCTGTCACAATGAATCAAAAACAAACCCTAATCAGCCTCTTCCTATAACACTATAAGATCTTAAAAATAGAGTTTTTATAACAAACTTTTATTAATCCAACCGTTGTTTGTTGCGTATGCAACTATACTGATGGTAAGCCACATAAGATTAGGGCGTGGCTGTATCAGGCATTTTTCCAAATATTTAGGCACTAGATAGTAACGAGGGGGAATCCATGATCAATCATGTTTGGGGTCTTATTCATCATCCAGATAAAGAATGGCGAGCCATAAACGAAGAACACGAAACCGTAAGTCACATGTACTACCATCATGTACTTTGGATGGCAGCCATTCCAGTAGTGAGTGCTTTTATCGGCACCACGCAATTTGGCTGGTCAATTGGTGGAGAATCCATCAAGGTATCGATAATGACTGGTTTAGGACTGGGTGTCTTATTCTATGCGTTAATTCTGGTCGCTGTGGCTATGGTCGGCAGTGTCATTCACTGGATGGCACGCAACCATACTAATCGCCCGCCACGACAAGAATGCATTGTCTTTGCAGGCTATATAGCGACACCACTCTTCTTAAGCGGTATTGTTGCCATTTATCCAATTATTTGGCTTTGTTTACTGACCTGCGTTTTGGGCGTCATCTACACAGGCTACTTGCTGTATCGTGGTACGCCGAGCTTCTTAGGCATCAGTAACAAACAAGGCTTCATTCTTTCCAGTACCACATTAGGCATTGGTGTCTTAGTCCTTGAAGCATTATTAGCCATAGTGGTGTTAGTTTGGAGCTTAGGGTCTGAGCACAGCATAGTATGGAAATTTTTTCAGTAAGATTTTGATTTATAAAAACAATCCATCACTTCTTATAACAATCGACGGAACTTTTCCGTCGATTCTCGTCTCAAATTTACTTATTCTTAAACGCAATCTGTGATAATTTGGTCGGATATTGATTTAGGTAATGGTTTATCGGGCAAGGATGAACCAAACATAGTAGTATGACGGAATGCATTTATTGCCTATATTTTAGGAAACAACATGCTAGTACTCTGTTTTAACTCTGTTTTATTACCATTAACTAGGAAGGAGTTATTCCCTTGAGTTCACTGATCTGGCTTCCATTTCTCCCTTTATTAGGGACTCTGGTTCCTCTTCTTAGTGCCCGCTTAAGCCGAACGGCTTGCGCTTTTCTTACAGCAGCACTACCCGCACTCACTCTTTTGCTCGTGTTGGCCTACGCTGGAGACATTTTCCAAGGCCAACAATTTCAGGCCATATTACCTTGGATTCCGACCATTGGATTAAATTTGTCTTTCCGTTTGGATGGCTTGGCTCTGTTGTTTGCCATTTTGATTCTTGGCATTGGCTTACTGATCATTTTGTACGCACGCTATTATTTGTCGGCACAAGATTCCATCGGTAAATTTTACGCTTACCTGATTCTATTCATGTTTGCCATGTTAGGTGTAGTATTATCTAACAATCTGATTCAAATATGGTTTTTCTGGGAATTAACCAGTATCAGTTCCTTCTTATTAATCAGCTTCTGGGGACACAAAACCGAAGCTCGTAAAGGCGCTCGTATGGCGCTTACCATCACAGGGGCTGGCGGTCTTGCATTATTGGCAGGCCTTCTGATCTTAGGTAATACGGTTGACAGCTTTAACCTACAAGACATTTTAGACAGCGGCGATTTCATTAAAGCCAGTGCCAACTACCCAATCATAGTGGTACTTATTTTACTCGGCGCGTTCAGTAAATCTGCACAATTTCCGTTTCATTTTTGGTTACCTAATGCCATGGCTGCACCAACACCAGTCAGTGCTTACTTGCACTCTGCCACCATGGTGAAAGCCGGCATCTTCTTAATGGCAAGATTCTATCCTGCCTTAGCGGATACCAATCTCTGGTTCTTAATCGTCAGTTTGACTGGTTTAGCCACCTTTCTGGTGGGCGCTTACATTGCTATTTTCCAGCACGACCTCAAAGGCCTATTAGCCAACTCCACCATCAGTCATTTGGGACTCATTACTCTGTTATTAGGTATGGGAACCGATTTGGCAGCCGTAGCAGCCATATTCCATATCATTAACCATGCCACCTTTAAAGCTTCCTTATTTATGGCGGCAGGTATCATAGATCATGAATCTGGTTCGCGTGACATGCGCCAACTCAACGGCCTATGGAAATACATGCCTTACACGGCAACGCTTGCCATGGTGGCATCAGCTTCTATGGCGGGCGTACCTTTGCTGAATGGTTTTTTATCAAAAGAAATGTTCTTTACCGAGACTCTACACCAAGGTTCATTGGGCTCATTATCTTGGTTCATTCCTATCTTAGCCACCCTAGGAGGCGTGTTCGCGGTTGCCTACTCAACACGCTTTATCCATGACGTGTTCTTTAACGGCGAACCCATTAACCTGCCCAAAACCCCGCACGAGCCACCACGCTATATGCGTGTCCCGGTAGAAGTGCTCGTTGCTTTGTGTTTGCTAGTGGGCATATTCCCAAGTTTAGTGGTAGGAGATTTGTTGTATGCAGCAGCAAGCGCCACCCTAAACACACCTCCACCAGAATACAGTTTGGCAATTTGGCACGGTTTTAACTTCCCACTGCTCATGAGTGTAGTGGCCTTGATCGGCGGTTTGTACATGTACTATAACCGCACTCATTTATTTAAATTCCAGGCACAGTTCCCTGCCAGTGACCCGAAACTGGTGTTTGAAGGCGTAGTTCAATACCTGACCAACAAGGCGAAGAGCATTATTGCAATTACAGAAAATGGCTCTTTACAACGCTACATTTTCTTAACCTTAGCATT
Organism: Marinomonas sp. ABL3_031; assembly: GCF_056161265.1. Classification (NCBI taxonomy): domain Bacteria; kingdom Pseudomonadati; phylum Pseudomonadota; class Gammaproteobacteria; order Oceanospirillales; family Oceanospirillaceae; genus Marinomonas; species Marinomonas sp. ABL3_031. Next base: position 15,430 of record NZ_JBSWYU010000004.1, on the reverse strand, counting down.
GGCAGTGGTGATGACAGCCTCTTCCCTAATAAAGCTGAACACTACGGCAGGACAACGTCCAGAAATCCCTGTCGACGCCTTATCGATTACCTGCGCCGTACTATTGACCATTTCAGCACTAGCAACCGTTGTTTGGCACAGACGCCGTTTGGTGGCCTTGTTAACCTTATCCGTAGTGGGACTAATTGTTTCCTTGGCCTTTGCCCAATTCTCCGCTCCAGACTTGGCGCTTACGCAACTGTCAGTGGAAGTCGTCACTGTGATCTTGCTGATTTTGGCCCTATTCTTCTTACCACAAAATACCCCTAAAGAGTCCTCACCGCGCCGTGTTGTTCGTGACCTAAGCTTGGCATCTTTAATCGGGGGTGTGGTAGGCACCATTAGTTATGCTTTGATGACTCGTCCATTGGACACAATTTCAACTTTCTTCACAGCCAACAGTAAAACTGGCGGCGGTGGCACTAACGTGGTCAACGTCATCTTGGTAGACTTCCGTGGCTTTGATACCTTAGGCGAAATCACGGTATTGGGCATTGCAGCACTAGGAATATACAAACTTATTGCCCGAATGAAATTATTCATGCCATCCTCAGACGATAATGGCTTGACCTGGTCAACTGATCGTCACCCCATTCTATTGTCTGTGATCTCACAAAGTTTATTGCCATTAGCCTTGCTGGTGTCAGCATACATATTCTTGCGTGGACATAACTTGCCTGGTGGTGGTTTCATTGCCGGCTTAATTACCTCTGTTGCTATCATTCAACAATATATTGCGCATGGTGTGGAGTGGATTAAAACTCGCATCAAGTTGGATTATCAAATCATGATAGGTTGCGGAATTGGCATTGCTACTCTCAGTGGTCTTGGCAGCTGGGTCTTCGGCCATACTTTCTTGTCCTCATGGTTTGATTACTTCTATTTGCCAGTAATAGGTAAATTTGAGCTAGCCAGTGCCATGATTTTCGATTTGGGTGTCTACTTGACGGTTGTCGGAGCCACCATGTTAATTCTCGCCAATCTAGGTCAGCTAACCACCAGCGAGCGTCCTATTCAAAAGGAGCATGATTAATGGAAGGTTTATATGCATTCTGTGTCGGCTTGCTTACCGCTTGCGGCATCTTTTTAACCTTACGTGGCCGTAGTTTTTCTGTGGTAATTGGCCTGACCTTACTTTCTTATGCGGTCAACCTCTTCCTGTTTGCCAGCGGCCGTTTGAAGTTAAACGCGGCCGCGGTTCTAGGTGAATCAGAACAATACAGTGACCCATTACCACAAGCCTTGGTACTGACGGCTATCGTAATCGGTTTTGCCATGACGGCCTTTGCCGTCATTCTTGCCATGCGTGCTCGTGCCGATTTGGGTAATGACCACGTGGATGGCACCTTACCAAAACCACCCGCAGAAGCGCCGACTAAGTCATCTGGAGGCAATAAATAAATGCAGCATTTGAGCATTTTCCCTGTTTTAATTCCGCTGCTGTTTGGCGCGATCATGTTGCTACCCCCCATTTCGCGAGATTGGCAATCGCAACGCGTGACCTCAGTAGTAGGCACGCTATTTTTAATGATTTCTGCCGCATTTCTGCTTTACCAAGTAGATAGCGAAGGGACACGTCTATACGCATTGGGTGGCTGGCAAGCACCTTTTGGTATCGTCCTAGTGGCAGACAGGGTATCTAGCTTGTTAGTGCTGTTAACCAGCTTTTTAGGCTTTGCTGTTATGCTGTATGCCATTGCTGGACGCGACAAAGGCGGGGCCTATTTCCATCCATTGTTTATGTTCCAATTAATGGGTATAAACGGCGCTTTCCTGACCGGCGATATCTTCAACCTTTTTGTCTTCTTCGAAGTGCTGTTGATTGCTTCTTATGCCCTGCTCATTCATGCCGGTGGCAAACAAAAAACACAAGCCACTGTACATTATGTGATCCTCAATCTAGTGGGTTCCAGCTTATTCCTGTTCGGTTTGGGTATTTTGTACGGCACCTTGGGCACATTGAACATGGCGGATATGGCCGTCAAAGTGGGACAATTGGAAGGGGAAACAGCCACTTTGGCCAAAACGGGAGCCTTGTTGTTGCTCGTCGTATTTGGCTTAAAAGCAGCCATGTTACCAATGCACTTTTGGCTGCCTAAAACCTACGCCATTGCCTCTGCACCTGTGGCTGCCTTGTTTGCCATTATGACTAAGGTAGGCGCATACAGTATTTTCCGTGTTTATACGGTAATCTTCGGCGAGCATGCAGGCGAATTAGAAAATATAGCCACCCCGTGGTTGTGGCCGTTAGCTCTGTTAACCATCACCATCGGCAGTATTGGCGTGTTGGCTAGCCCAAGTGTCAGAACTTTGAGTGCCAACTTGGTCATCGTTTCAAGCGGCAGCATATTGGCTTGTGCGGCCATCAATTCAGTTGAAGCGACTTCTGCCGCCTTATATTACATGGTACACAGCACCATTGCCTCTGCGGCGTTATTCTTATTGGCTGATATTATCAGTCGCCAACGCGGACAGGCAGAAGATCGTTTTGTGAAGTCGCGCATCTTCTCTCAACCTAAACTGTTAGGCTTTGGTTTTGCCATTGCAGCCTTAAGCCTAATCGGTATGCCACCTTTCTCCGGCTTTGTAGGAAAAATCATGATACTTCAGGCAACCCAATCTTCGGTACAAACCATGTGGGTTTGGCCGTTAATATTATTGGGCAGCCTAGCCGCCTTAGTTACCTTTTCTCGAGGTGGCACAACCTTATTTTGGCGTCATAACGGTTCTCCAGCAACAGAAAGTGAGCCGGCGAAAAACAGTGAAATTGCAGCCATCCTATTGTTGATGCTGGCCGCACCTTTGTTGGTTATCTTTGGTGGTGTGATCACTGAATATACCTTGCAAGCCGCCACGTCATTACATGATATCCAAGCTTCAGCCTACGACTTAATTCCGGGAGTAAGCCGATGAAACTGTTACCCATGCCATTTCACAGTGTTTTACTCTTTGTTGTTTGGCTGCTGCTCAATAATTCCACGAACGCTGGACACATTGTTTTGGCCTTGTTTTTTGCCATCAGCATCCCTTTGTTAATCAATGGTATGCATGACCAGCACCCTAAAATACTCAAGCCTTGGAAGGCCATTGCTTATGTTTTAATGGTGATGAAAGACATAGTGGTAGCAAATGTAGAAGTGGCACTCTGGATTATAGGTCCAGTGAAAAAATTAAAACCGGGCTTTGTGGCCATTCCCATCAAAATTGAATCCGATTTAGGCATTACCATTCTCGCCAGTACTGTGTCGTTAACACCGGGAACAGTCAGTGCAGAAGTATCACAAGACAAACAATGGCTGTATGTTCATGCTTTGCATGTGGAAAATGAAAAAGACCTGATAGACTCCGTCAAACAGCGCTATGAAACGCCGATTAAGGAGATTTTTGGATGCTAACTTACACTATCTTTATTGTGGCCGTCTGTATCTGTATTGCCTTGTTCTTAAACTTATGGCGTTTGATGGCAGGCCCAACCATTTCTGATCGCATCTTAGCCTTGGATACCATGTACATTAATGCCATTGCTTTGATCCTGCTGTACGGTATTTATGCTGACACTGCCTTATACTTCGAAGCGGCCTTGCTGATTGCTATGCTGGGATTTGTCAGTACTGCAGCACTTTGTAAGTACTTACTTCGCGGCGATATTATTGAATAGGACTAAACCATGCCATTGTATCTGGAAGTTATTATCTGCTTTTCGCTATTACTAGGTGGGATCTTTTTATTAATAGGATCATATGGATTGGCACGTTTACCCGATATTTATATGCGGTTACACAGTCCAACTAAAGCCTCTACCTTAGGAATCACTGGCGTCCTAGTGGCGTCTATGATATTCCAAAGTCACGCTAAAGGCTTTTTGTCCATTCAGGAGTTTTTAATCACTTTATTCTTGTTGATTACCGCACCTGTGGCAGCCAACATGATCGCCAAAACCGCTCTACACCATAGGACCAAAGCGCTCGACAAAACCCAAGGGCAGGATCTAATGGAAACCATTCGTGAGCGTCACTCCCCTAACCAGCAACACGATGCGGAGTAAATACATCCACCATGGCATCCCCTATCAATGGTCTTTCGAAATAGTAACCTTGAAATATTTCACAACCAAGGGATGACAAAGTGTCTGCTTGAGAGCGTGTTTCCACCCCTTCCGCAACAATCAATAGTTCTAAATTTTTTGCCAGATGAATAATGGTTTCACAAATCTTCGCATCTTCAGTATGACTATCACACTCTTCCACAAATGACTGATCGATTTTCAAGGTATCCAACGGCAAACGTTTTAAATAACTTAAAGAAGAGTATCCTGTACCAAAATCATCTATCGCTATTCTGATATCAAGGGCTTTTAAATCCGCCAGTACTTCGACGCAACGAGTTATATCTTGAAGCAAAACGCCTTCGGTAATCTCAATTTCCAATAGGCTACCAGCGACATCATATTCTACTAATTTCTGTGCCACAAAAGGCACCAAAGAATCTGAAACCAAATGACGACCTGACAAATTCACCGCCACAGGCACCGCCCTCAGACCTTGCTGTTGCCAATGCTGAATTTGCCACAAGGCTTTGTCTATCACCCATTCGTCTATTTTGACAATCAAAGATGATTCTTCTGCAATCGGAATAAATTCAGCAGGTGAGATCATACCCTTGTCAGGATGCTGCCAACGAATCAGCGCCTCCACGCCAAAAAGTGTCTTACCATCACGTGCCACTTTCGGTTGAAAAACCAGAGAAAACTGGCCATCGTCCAAAGCTTCGTGAATTTCTTTATCAAAACCAAACTTCTTAGTCACCACGTTCGCCATTTCTGGCGTAAAGAACTGCGCATTATCTCGTCCTTTCTCTTTGGCATAGTACATAGCAATATCGGCTTGCTGGATCAATTTATCCGCAACAATCGGCACATGATTAGTAAAGGTAATGCCGATACTCGTTGGTATAGTAAAGTCTTGCTCGTTAATGTGAACAGGCGCACGCATGGCCTGCAAAATATTTTCAGCTCTTTCCAGTAACAGACTGTCAGTAACATTTTGCGTCATCATTATGACAAACTCATCGCCCCCCCAACGCGCAATGACATCGTGTTCCGCTGATACTGAGGATAAGCGCCTAGCCACTTCACACAAAAGCTCATCTCCGGCTTTATGTCCTAAGGTATCATTAATGATTTTGAAATTATCGAGATCAAGGAACAACAAACCCACTGAGGTTTTCTGCCTAGTGGCAATCAGTAAGGCACTCACCAGAGCATCCATCAAATAAGTACGGTTATACAAACTGGTTAAAGGGTCACTGTAAGCTAAAAATCTGAGTCGTTCTTGCAGTTTAAGCTGCTTACTCATATCTCGAATGTGCAATGTGTATTCGCTATCTGAATTGCTATCGGTATTGGCCTTGGTAATAGCGATTTCTGCTGGAAAATCGTGGTTCGGACTGCGCTGCAAGCGGAACGGATTGCGTCGGTTCAATATTAAGCCACTGGAAGACGAAAAGCCTGAATTGAGGCTTTCAAAGATTTTTTTACGATCCACCTCAAGCACAAACAGACCAATGAAACTCTTTCCTTCCACCTGTTTTTTCAAACAGCCAAAGGTACGCTCAGCCGCCGGATTAAATTCGATAACCGAGCCAAAGCGATTGATAGTGACAATACAATCCATGGACGAGTTTAAAATAGCGGACTTTCGCATTTCACTCTTTTGGAAACGCATCAAGGCATCATCTCGCTGCGCAATTTCACTGCTAACTCGATCAATCACCTGATTGTATTTGTGGGCAATCTGTCCCACTTCTGTAAAAGGCTCTTCCGGAACGGGCTTAGAAAAATCGGCGTTATTTTGCTGATATTGCATAGATGTGAGCAAATCCAACAATTCCGTTGTGGCCTTGTGTTCCGCCACGTTCAGACCTTGCTCTTCTTGCTCTTTGGTTGCTCGCAACGGCATTACTCGATTAAGCAACCAAATACCCGCGTAACCCACCGTAAAACAATAAGCCCCTATGGCAGCCACACCTAATGATTGCACTCCCAATTGCGCCCAGAAATTCAAACCATTATCAATTAACTGAGCATTACCAAACAAAGCGACCGCTATCGTGCCCCAAGCGCCAGCGAATAAATGCGCTGGGACCACATCAAGTGCATCGTCTAAACGCAACCTTTCCATCAGCAAACTGCCAAAATAGACAATCACGCCAGAAACCGCACCAATGATAATCGCGCTGCCCGGTGACACCACATGACAAGAGGCCGTAATGCCAACTAAACCTGCAATGGTGCCATTCAGTACAAAACTGACTTCCACAAAACCATCACGAAAATAATTAATTCCGGCAGCAATCAGGCCTCCCCATGCCGCAGAAATAAAGGTATTGAGAATGATCAAAGGCACATCATTGGTCAAGGCTAAGGTACTGCCACCATTAAAACCAAACCAACCAAACCAAATCAGCAAAGCCCCCAATGCGGACAAGGGTAAATTGTTCCCGGGTGGTAACCGAATACCTTGTTCAAACCGTCCGAGCCTTGGGCCAATAATCATAATGGCGGCGAGTGCCACCCAGCCCCCCACCGAATGCACCACGGTTGAACCCGCAAAATCAATAAAACCTAGACTTTCTAACCAACCTTGTGGCCCATTTCCACCGTACACACCTGACCACGCCCAATGACCAGCAATGGGATAAATAAAAGCACTGAGAATTAATGTAACCGCCAAATACCCCATAAAAGTCATGCGCTCAGCGACAGCGCCAGAGGTTAAGGTTGCGGCCGTTCCACAAAACATCATTTGAAAAATAAAGAAACTGATTTGCCAAGGAGAATGCTCATAATCAAAGGCAAAATCACTGGTGCCGAATAAACCCAGTACGGAATCACCGAACATGATGCCAAAACCAAAGCACCAGAAAAGTGTCGTAGAAATGATAAAATCAGAGATATTTTTTGCTGCCACATTGATGCTGTTTTTACTGCGAATGCGGCCACTTTCCAAACATAAAAAACCCGCCTGCATTACAAACACAAATGCTGCGGTCACTAACAACCAATTAAAATCTGCCATTTTCACCCTAACAAATACAGTCTAAGAAAAATAACGCACCAAAATAAAACACACGATCCACAGTGTGATACTAAATACAAGCGGCCTAATCCGTTAGACGAGGCAAGGAACAGGGGATAAAAACCATCCATATCCAGCTCAAAACATAGAAAGAGCAAGCCACAACAGGGTACAAACCCATATCATAGCCAATGGAATGATTCATACCTTCCTTGAGTTTTACAGCCTAAATTGCCATGTTTGACGAGGGTAGAGTTTACTATTCAATAGTTGCGCCAACTCTTCGACTTTTAATAGATTTCTTCATGTTTTTCACTTTGTATGCATAAAACACTAATCAACCGTCTACATAGCAAAAACCACTTCAGCTGCGGCTTCATGCAGACTGACCCAAAAAAGAATCTTCATTCAGAAAAGCCACCTTTTATATTCCAAAAAAGTTTATAAAATCGAATTGTAATAACTAAATATTTTAAGTATTCTTGCACTTAATTAAGAATGAATAGCATTAAGACTGAGGTTTACCATGCAATTAAAATCTGGCGTTTTCAAAAGTATACTTAGCAGTTTGCTGCTTAGTAGCGCCATTCAGGCGTCTGCTGCAGACCAAACCATCTTGAACACTTCATACGACATCGCACGTGAATTGTTCGCTACTTACAACCCAACTTTCCAACAGCATTGGCAAGAAAAAACAGGGCAAACTATTGAGATCAAACAATCTCATGCAGGCTCCTCTAAGCAAGCCAATGCCATCATGAATGGTCTACAAGCGGACGTGGTTACCTTTAATCAGGTGACGGATGTGCAAGTTTTACACGACAAAGCTCGCATGATCCCAGCGGATTGGAAAGCCGAATTTCCAAACAACAGTTCGCCTTATTACTCAACGACGGCCTTCTTAGTGCGTAAGGGCAACCCAAAAAATATCCAAGATTGGGGAGACCTAGTCCGTGATGATGTTGCTTTGGTTTTTCCAAATCCAAAAACCTCTGGTAATGGTCGCTACACCTACCTTGCTGCATTGGGTTACGCACAAAACACCTTTGGCAAAAGCAATGACAGCCAAATCGATGATTTTCTTAGCACTTTCTTGAAAAACGTGTCTGTGTTCGATACTGGTGGTCGCGGTGCAACGACGACTTTTGTCGAGCGTGGCATTGGTGACGTACTGATTACCTTCGAATCAGAAGTGAACAACATTCGCAATCAATACGGTGCAGATCAGTACGAAGTCGTGGTGCCAAAAACCTCTATCTTGGCAGAATTCCCCGTTGCGGTTGTGGCAAAAAATGCTAAAAAGCACAGTACAGAAGAAGTGTCTCGGGAGTACTTAAATTATCTTTACAGCGAAGCATCGCAACGCCTATTGGCTGGCTTTAACTACCGCATTCACAACCCAGTAGTCAAAGCCGAGTTCGCTGAAAAGTTTCCTGACGTTAATTTGTTGACCGTGGAAGAAATCGCTGGCGGCTGGCCTAAAGCCACCAAAGAAATTTTCCGTAACGGTGGCAAGCTTGATCAGCTTCAGCGCCGCTAAGCGTTAAAACCAAGCTTAAGCCGAGTGCGTTCGCGTATTCGGCTTTTGTCGTTTCAAAGCGCAATCAGAAAATGGCATTAACCAACCTTCTACAGGCAATACCATGGCAACACATTTAAGCGTGGCGCAACCACGTCCCAAACACAAAAAAGTCCTACCAGGGCTGAGTTTAAGCCTTGGCACTTCGCTGCTCTTTATCAGCCTGATCATGCTACTGCCTATGACTGGCTTAATCATGCAATCTATTGACATGGGGTGGGACGAATATTGGTACGTGATCACCAATGAAAGGGTGGTTGCCAGCTATAAGGTCACCCTGTGGGCGGCCTTCTTTGCGTCCATGTTTAACGGCTTATTTGGTTTGTTATTGGCGTGGATTTTGGTGCGCTACGATTTTCCTGGACGTCGCATACTCGACGCTTTGGTTGACTTACCCTTTGCTCTACCCACCGCGGTAGCCGGTATCACATTGGCAACCTTATACTCGCAAAATGGTTGGTATGGGGATCTCTTAGCTCAACTTGGCATCAAGGTAGCCTATACGCCGATTGGTATTATTCTCGCTATGGCGTTTACCAGCATTCCTTTTGTGGTTCGTACGGTGCAACCGGTATTGGAAGAACTGTCCGTTGAGGAAGAAGAAGCCGGCATGACCCTAGGCGCGTCCGATTGGGCGGTATTTCGTCGCGTTATTTTCCCTGCTCTTTGGCCAGCACTGATGACAGGCATTGCTTTGTCGTTTACCCGCAGCTTAGGAGAATTCGGTGCGGTTATTTTCATTGCGGGCAACATGCCGTATGTCAGTGAAATCACTTCATTAATGATTTTTGTGAGCCTACAGGAATTTGATTTCCCTGCCGCCAGCGCCATTGCGTCTGTGGTCTTGATGGCATCGCTCATTCTGTTGTTTGCAATTAATCTATGGCAAGCGCGTTATTTACGTCGCTTACACGGACAATAAAGAGGAGCTTGATGAATGTCTAAACCCTCATCACAAGGCCATAAGTTAAGAGTCGGTGACCGTCCGTTGGTGAAATACAGCTTGATTGGCATCACCTTCGTCTTAACCATCATTTTATTAGTGTTACCCCTGATTTCTATTTTCCAACAGGCCTTAGTAGAAGGCGTGGGCCATTATCTGAGCAGCTTGGTTGAAGCCGATACCTTGCATGCCATTGGCTTAACCCTGTTTGTCGCCTTGCTCACTGTGCCGATCAATTTGGTCTTTGGGGTGCTGTTCGCTTGGGCGGTGACGCGTTTTGAATTCCCTGGGCGCAAACTTTTGATGACCTTGATGGACATTCCTTTTGCCGTATCTCCTGTCGTGGCAGGTTTGTTGTACTTATTGCTCTATGGCAACAATGGCTGGATTGGATCTTGGCTCTACGATCAAGACATTCAACTCATGTTCGCTTGGCCGGGCATTGTCATGGTCACTGTGTTTGTCACCTGTCCCTTTGTTGCCCGTGAACTGATTCCACTGATGCAGCAACAAGGTCGCGAAGACGAAGAAGCCGCGGTAATTCTTGGTGCCTCTGGCTGGCAACTCTTCCGTCGCGTCACCCTACCGAACATCAAATGGGCCTTGATCTATGGTGTCATTTTGACCAATGCCAGAGCCGTTGGCGAATTTGGTGCCGTGTCTGTGGTATCCGGTAATATTCGCGGTGAAACCAACACCTTACCTTTGCATGTACAACTGCAATATGAGGATTACCAAGCGGCAGCGGCTTTCGCCAGTGCTTCGTTATTAGCCTTAATCGCGCTGATTACCTTGCTGTTCAAAGCTTATATTGAATGGCGCCAAGAAAAGTTATTGAACCATGAGTCAGAGAAACAACAGCAGGTAACAAAATGAGCATTCTGATTGACAATATTTCCAAACACTTCGGCTCATTTCAGGCCTTATCGCCCTTATCACTGAACATTCAGGAAGGCGAAATGATTGGTTTGCTTGGACCTTCTGGTTCAGGTAAAACGACTTTATTGCGCATCATTGCTGGGTTAGAAGGCGCTGACACAGGCCGTATCCAATTTGGCGAACGGGATGTGACCAATCTGCATGTGCGTGATCGTCGCGTTGGTTTTGTGTTCCAAAACTACGCGTTATTTCGCCATATGACAGTCGCGGACAACGTCGCCTTTGGTCTACAAGTATTACCTAAGTCAAAACGCCCGAGTAGTGTTGAAATAAGCAAACGTGTCAGCCATTTACTGGAAATGGTACAACTTGGCCATTTGGCGCAACGCTATCCTTCACAGCTTTCTGGCGGACAAAAACAACGTATTGCTTTAGCCCGTGCGCTTGCCACCAAACCCGAAGTACTACTGCTCGACGAACCCTTTGGTGCCTTGGATGCCAAAGTACGTAAAGAACTGCGCCGCTGGTTACGTGGATTACATGATGAGTTGGGCTTCACCAGTGTGTTTGTCACCCATGATCAGGAAGAAGCATTGGAGCTATCCGACCGTGTTGTGGTAATGAGCAATGGCCACATTGAACAAGTAGATCAACCCGGTGACTTGTATGCCTCACCAAAAAGTCGTTTTGTGTTTGATTTCTTAGGCAACGCCAATGTATTTGAAGCCACACACCAAAATGGACAATGGCAAAATGGCGTGGCTAACTTACAATTGCCCGCCAGCACACCGCAAAAATCAGGGCAAGTTTATCTTCGCTCTCATGAGTTTTTTGTTTCTTCAATGGCGACAGAAAGTGCCTCTTTGCCGTTAAAAGTCATTGCCATCAATTTGATTGGTGCTGAAGTGCGCTTAGAGTTGTCACCTCTAGATTGGCACAGTGAGGATATCTGGGAAGTGGATTTACCACACAAAGCTTTTGATAAGCATTGTTTTGAAAAAGGCCAAACAGTATTTGTGACACCTAAGTCAGGCTACTTCTTCGCCAATGGCGAACAAGAGCACGTTCCGATCCAGTGGTCTTAATATACTTAGACTAACTATAAATTACTTAGACCATGAGGCATTAGAGCCTCATTAAGCTCTTAATATGACAAAAGGCGGCACGTCCTAAGGCATCGAGGTTGTAGCCGCCTTCTAGTACGGACACAATGCGCCCTTCACAGTGTTCATCTGCCACTGCCATCAATTGCTCAGTAATCCATACATAATCGCTTTCATCCAAGCGCAATTGCCCCATTGGGTCTTCCTTATGCGCATCAAAGCCTGCCGAGATTAAAATCAATTGCGGACGAAACGCCTGCAAACTCGGTAACAATTGCTCACTAATGGCTTGGCGGAACACCTCACCGTTAGAACCCGCTTCCAAGGGAATATGGACAATATTATCGTGAGACGCACCAGGATCTGCATAAGGATAAAAAGGGTGCTGATAACTGGATGCGTAGAGAACGCGTTGATCACTTTGAAAGATGTTTTCTGTGCCATTGCCATGATGAACATCAAAATCGACGATGGCCACGCGTTCTAAACCCAATTCAGCAACCGCGTAATTTGCTCCCACCGCAACGTTGTTAAACAAGCAGAACCCCATGGCTTTATCAAATTCCGCATGATGACCTGGTGGTCGAACCGCGCAGAAAGCATTATCCACTTGCTTATTCATCACCAGATCAATGCCTTGAATCACCGCACCTGCTGCATAAAGAGAAGCATTTAAGGTATGTGGCATCATGAAGGTATCTGGATCTAACTCAACCTGCCCTTGCTCAGGAGAACGCGAAAAGATGGCAGCGACATAATCGGCATCATGGGTTGCCAAAAGTTGTTCACGGCTAGCGGCTTGCGCTTCGAAACAACGCAGAAAGTCCATCAATTGCCCGTTAATCAAACGATTCTGAATGGCACCAAGACGCTGCGGGGATTCTGGATGATCCGCGCCTATGTTGTGTTTGTCACAAAGATAGTGGGTTATGTAGGCTGTTGTCATAAAGTTTGATAAGCGCGTCAGAGCTTTTATTATTGGCTTGCCCTTTATCAAGCCACACCTTTACCAAGACAGTCTACCCTACCATAGTCTACAATTCTTCAGATAACCCCTTGTGTTATCTTTACACAACGATTCGTATTGCAAGGAATAATCAACGTGAGCTTGCACGCCTTAGAACCGCTTCTTGCCCCAAAATCCATGGTAATTTTGACCGGCGATGATCCGCACAATCCTTTGCTGCTGGCTCTACTCTCGTCCCTCAGTAATGCGCCAAAACAATGTCCTATTCAATTAGTCGGTGTGCTACCAGAGCATGACAATGACTTCCCCCATGTCGTCAATTTAGCCAGTTTAAAGCAACCAACTGATTTGGCGGTTTTAGTGGGTGAATATCGACAGCAAAGCATGCAAGACATCATTCGCGAGTGTGGACAGGCAAGCATACATTCCCTTCTTATGTTGTCTTGGACAAATACTCCGACTCAGGAATTAAACGATTGTCTTCGCGAACACAATGTGCGCTTGCTTGGCCCTAATAGCTTTGGCGTTTGTCGTCCCAAACAAGGCGTATACGCTTGGCTTGGCCTAACTCATCCTTTACAGGGAAAATTGGCGCTTATGTCTCAGTCAGGCACAGTTGCAAGCGCCTTGGTCGATTGGGCTACGTGGCAAGGCATCGGCTTTTCTCAAGTGGTTGCCATGGGAACCCCTGTTGATGTGATGCCTTCTCAAGTCTTAGATTACTTATCACGGGACTTTGATAGTCAAGCCATCTTGATATTCTTACAAAAAATTGGCCGACCGACTCGTTTTCTCAGTAGCCTTAGAGCCACAGGGCGAAGCAAACCTGTTGCTGTGGTTGCCGAACACGCTCTGGGAGCCGATCAAAGAGTTTTAGACGCCGCGTTAAGCCGCACCGGCGCGGTACGTGGTCGTCGTCTTAATGACCTTATCGCCGCCGCTTCCGTCATGACCAATGCCAGACGTGTCAAAGACGGCTCTTTGCTCATCATAGGCAATGGCGCAGGGCCAGGTGAATTGGCCGCACAAAGGGCAATGGAATTAGGCATTGACCTGTTAAATCCTTCAGGAGAATTGCAACACAAGCTAGAGCACACCATGGCGGGCAGAGGTGGCATAGGGCCAGTCACCACAGTATGGGCCAGCACTGCCAGCGACCTTTATATCCAACTTGCAGCAGACGCACTCAGCTCAGAACATTGTGGTGCCGTTTTGCTCACATTAAGCCCAACCGCCCTGATGGACATAGACAGTTTGTACGATTTGGTCACTCACTTGCACCGCACTCAAAAAAAACTGGTCATGGTGTGTTTATTGGGCGGTGGTGGCATGACCAGAATGCGTACTCGTATTAATGAAGCTGGTATACCAACCTTTCGCACACCAGAAACGGCAATAGAAGGTTTTCAGTTTCTAGTTCAATTTCAACGTAACCAACTGCTGGCCAAACAAGCCGCAGACAGTCATGCTTTTCGCTTTCAGATTGACGTACAACAAGCCAGTCAGCATTTATTAAAACTCAATCGTCGCAAGCAGGAAGTGTTTGGTTTAGACGATTTAAAAGACTTATTCGAGCTTTTCCATATTCGCCTAACCTCTAGGAGACAGTCTCAACACTTACTCAACGCTCCAATTCATCTAAGAGTTTTCCAAGACCCTGTCTTCGGCCCTGCTATCGGTTTGGCACTAGAAGGCGCACAACAGCATCAGCAAGCCGAAGCTGTGGCCTTACCGCCACTTAATACCCTATTGGCGAAGGATTTAATCGCACGAGCTTTCCCAGGTGAAAGCAGTTATGAGCTCGAAAGCTTATTACGCAATCTATCTACCCTAGTATGTGAACTGCCTGAAATCGACACCTTGGATTTAGCCGATGTTCGATTACATGACAGTGGCAGCCTCTATGCTCATGTTGAGGCCAGCTTGAAAGACAGTCGAACATTACGGCGTTATGAGCATTTAGCAATCCAACCTTATCCACGCCAATGGGTAACAGAACTCACCCTCAAAAACCAAGAACTCGCGATCATTCGCCCCGTATTACCAAGAGATGCCGTGATCATGGCGGACTTTGTTCGTAACCTGTCTCACGAAACCCGCTATTTTCGTTTTATCTCTAACATAGAGGAACTCACGCCAAGAATGCTCGCCACCTTGTCACACATAGACTATGACAGAGAAATGGCGTTATTGGCGGTCGTTGAAAAAAATGGAAATGATTTACTCATAGGCACCGCCCGCTACATAGATAACTTTGACGACCAGAGCTGTGAATTCGCCGTGGTATTAGGAGATGAATACCACGGACTCGGGCTTGCTTCCTATCTAATGCGACAACTATTTAAAGTAGCCTATGACAAAGGGCTCAAAGTCATGAAGGGAATAGTATTGGCCGAGAACAAGCGCATGATACAGTTCTGCAAACATCTAGGCTTTAGCATCCAACGGGACCCAGACGACATAGGACAGGTGATTGCGACGATTAGATTAACGAAAGGACTCATTGGGGAATGAGGGGGAGAGTTCCTAAAGACGTAAAAAAGCCCTGACAAGCTATCCTATCAGGGCTTCTTATGTTTAAAGCTTGACGATATTTATGCCCTTTTACCACCTATGCTTATCCCCTTGTGGGACTCTCACATGCTTTCCTTTCATCATAAGGCCCCACACTACCATCGGCGATGGCGAGCGCCTGCGGCGTATAAAGAGCCACTTCTGTGTTCGGGATGGGATTAGGTGGTTCACTTTTCAAAATCGTAGGTTTGATAAGGGTGGCACGACCGCTATCAAACGAGGAGTAATTTGACTTTCCTCCAGACGTAAAAAAGCCCTGACAGGTTATCC